>JBHICL010000386.1:0-3657 GCA_046759605.1 Alphaproteobacteria bacterium
AGCGACGCGCCGCTGTCGGACGAGCCGTACTGCGCCATCGCCTCTTTCTCCTCCTGGATCTCCCGCGCCTTGACCGACAGGGTGAGCTGTCGGCCCGAGCGGTCGATCTGGGTGATCTTGGCGTCGACTTTCTCGCCGATGGCGAAGCGATCCGGGCGCTGTTCCGATCGATCACGGCTCAGGTCGGCACGGCGGATGAAGCCCGGAACGCCCGAGCTGGTCCTGACCTCGAGACCGGAGTCGGTGACCACCGAGACCGTGCAGGTGACGATGTCGCCCCGCTTCAGCGAAGTGACGCCGGCCTCGAACGGGTCTTCGGACAGCTGTTTGATTCCGAGGCTGACCCGCTCTTTCGCGAGGTCGATGTCGAGGATCTTCACCCGGACCCTCTGCCCCTTTTCGAAGTCCTGCAGCGCCTCCTCGCCGGGCTTGCTCCAGTCGACGTCGGACAGATGGACCATGCCGTCGATCTTGCCCGGAAGACCCACAAACAACCCGAACTCGGTGATATTGCGGACATCGCCCTCGACGACCGTGCCCACAGGGTGGGCCTCGGCGAACGCCTCCCACGGGTTGGCGAGGCATTGCTTGAGACCCAGGCTGATACGCCGCTTGTTGGGGTCCACGTCCAGCACCATGACCTCCACCTCCTGCGAGGTGGAGACGATCTTGCCGGGATGGATGTTCTTCTTGGTCCAGCTCATCTCCGAGACGTGCACCAGCCCCTCGATGCCCGGCTCGAGCTCGACGAACGCGCCGTAGTCGGTGATGTTGGTGACGCGCCCGGTGAACTTGGTGCCGATCGGGTACTTGGCGGCGACGCCGTCCCACGGGTCCGCCTCGAGCTGCTTCATGCCCAGGCTGATGCGCTGGGTTTCCGGGTTGAAGCGGACGACCTGGACCTGGACGGTCTCGCCCACCTGCAACGCCTCGCTGGGATGGTTGATGCGGCGCCACGAGATGTCGGTCACGTGCAGCAGCCCATCGACGCCCCCGAGATCGACGAACGCGCCATAGTCGGTGATGTTCTTGACGACGCCCTGGAGGACCTGGCCTTCCTTGAGGTTCGCCACCAGCTCGCTGCGCTCGGCGGCCCGGGTCTCCTCGAGCACCGAGCGGCGCGAGACGACGATATTGCCGCGGTTACGATCCATCTTGAGGATCATGAAAGGTTGCGGCGTCCCCAGAAGCGGCGTGATGTCGCGGACGGGGCGAATGTCCACCTGACTTCCGGGCAGGAAGGCAACGGCGCCCGAAAGGTCGACGGTGAAGCCGCCCTTGACGCGGCCGAAGATCACGCCAGTGACGCGCTCGTTGGCCTTGTAGGCGGTCTCCAGCTTCTCCCATGCCTCCTCGCGGCGCGCTTTCTCGCGGCTCAGAACCGCCTCGCCCTGACGGTCCTCGAGACGCTCGACGTAGACCTCGACCTCGTCGCCGACCTTGAGCTCGAGCTCCACTCCGGGGGTCGCGAACTCGCGCAACGCCACCCGGCCTTCCGACTTGAGACCGACGTCGATAAGGGCGTAGTCGTTGTCGATGGCGATGACCTTGCCCGTGGCCACCGTGCGCTCGAGGGCCTCACGACCCTCGAGACTTTCTTCCAGGAGCGCGGCGAAGTCCTCGACCTGCGGCTCGGCCGCGTCGTCGCCGGCTGGGGTTGTCGCATCACTCATTACGGTTCACGTTTCCTCTCGTATGCTCGAAGCCTCTCGCACGAAACCTGGCCGTCCGGCGGATTTCAAGGGGACGCCAGCCACGCGGCCTGCCTCGTTCAGGTGCGGGCGGCGATGTGGTCTAACGCGGCCGCCAGCGCTGCATCCGGATCCAAAGTGGTCGTGTCGAGCAAGACGGCGTCATCGGCAGGCTTCGCCGGCGCTATGGCGCGAGTCCTGTCGCGCGCGTCTCGTACCTTAATATCCGCCAGGATGCGCGCATATATACTCGGCTCCGCCCGCGCCAGCAACTCCTTATGACGCCGTGCCGCCCGGACCTCGGGGCTGGCCGTCACGTAGAGCTTGATGTCGGCATCCGGGCAGATCACCGTGCCGATGTCGCGTCCGTCCAGGACCGCGCCCTTCTTGCCACCCGGCGGGTGTCGCGCGAAGCGGCGCTGAAAGGCGACCAGGGCATCGCGCACGCCCCCGATCGCCGAGACACGCGAGGCCGCCTCGGCGGCCCGGTCGCTCGCGAGCTCGGGATCGTCCAGCATGCCCGGGTCGAAATCCCGCGCGAGCCGGATGGCGAGCTCCGGGTCGTCCGGATCGCCACCGGCGCGCACCACGGCGAGGCCCACCGCCCGATAGAGCCTGCCGGTGTCGAGGTGAGCGAAGTCCAGATGCTCCGCCAGCCGCCGCGCAAGCGTCCCCTTGCCCGACGCCGCCGGACCGTCGATGGCGATGATCACGCGGCCCGGTCCTCGCGAATGGGGGCGCCGAGAGAGGCCATCGTTGCCGCGAAACCGGGGAAGCTCGTGACGATGGCCGCGGCGGCGCCGTCCACCGTCACCGGTCGCTCCGAGGCGAGGCCGAGGACGAGGAAGCTCATGGCGATACGATGGTCCATGACCGCGTCCACCGAGACGCCGCCCGCGGGTGGCCCGCCACGGCCGTGCACCGAGAGGGTATCGGCGCCGGCTTCCACCGCGACCCCGTTTGATTCGAGACCACGCGCGACCAGCGCGAGCCGGTCGCTCTCCTTGACCCGCAGCTCGCCCAGCCCGCGCATGACGGTCGTTCCCTCGGCGCAGGCGGCGGCCATCGCGAGAACCGGGTATTCGTCGATCATCCGCGGGGCGCGCTCGGCCGGAACCTCGACGCCGCGGAGCCGGCTCGCCCGCACCCGCAGGTCGGCGGCCGGCTCGCCACCGACGATCCGCTCGTCCGACCACACGAGGTCGGCGCCCATTTCGGCTAGCGTCTCGTAGAGGCCCGTGCGCAACGGGTTCGTGCCCACCCGCCGCAAGGTGACCTCGGAGCCGGGGACCAGCAGCGCCGCCACGGTGGGAAACGCCGCGGAGCTCGGATCGCCGGGGACGACCACCGGCGCGGCCGCGAGCTCGGGTTGGCCGGTCGCGGAGACGCGGCGCCCCTCGGGGCCGTCGTCGACGGTCACCTCGGCGCCGAAGTGGCGCATCAGGCGCTCGGTGTGGTCCCGGGTCGGGGCCGGCTCCACGACCGCCGTGCGGCCGGGCGCGTGGAGGCCCGCGAGCAGCACGGCGGACTTGACCTGGGCGGACGGCACGGGCAGCCGGTACTCGATGGGGACCAGGTCGTCGGAGCCGACGATGGTCATGGGGAGGCGGCCTCCGTCACGCGTCTCGAAGCGCGCCCCCATTTGGGACAACGGGTCGATGACCCGGCCCATGGGGCGGCGCCTGAGCGAGGCGTCCCCGGTCAGCACGGAGCCGAACGGATGCGCCGCCAGGACCCCCGAGAGCAGACGCGCGCCGGTGCCCGAGTTGCCGAGATCCAGGACCTGGTCGGGCTCGGCGAGGCCAGCGAGCCCCCGTCCCCAGACGCGCCAGGTCCCGTCGCTCTCGCGTGCGAGCTCGGCGCCCAGGAGGCCGAGGGCGGTGGCGGTGCCGAGGACGTCCTCGGCCTCGAGGAGGCCCTCGATCCGGCTCTCGCCGACCGCCAGCGCGCCGAGGATGAGCGCGCG
>JBHICL010000387.1:0-3656 GCA_046759605.1 Alphaproteobacteria bacterium
ACAGAATAATCGAGAGCGGTCATATAGATGCCTATGCGCAGTCGAGAGCCTTGGCTGTCGGCTACTTTGAGGCGGTCTACAATGATGCGTCCCCGCCTGCGTCAGATTTGATCTGAGTCCCGTATACCATGCGCTTGTCGAAAGTGGAGGTACTGCAGCCGATGGGCGTCCGACTCTACTTACACCGCGCGGGAGAATCTGTTTGGTCTTTTAATTGGTTCCAGTCTAACTAGTGTGTTCTAGTAATCAGGTGTAATCCGGGGAGGATACAGCGCACTTGGGTCGATGCTCAAGTGCGGTGACTTGATGTGAAACATAGAGCCCATAACGTGCTTAAGATAGCGCTAGCTGGGTGTTCCGGCGCGGCACGGAGCGCAGTCATACCCGCTGCTTTCGTGGTTTTCTGGAGCAGTGGATTTATCACTGCCAAGTTAGGTCTCTTCTATGTCGAACCGATGACTTTCTTGGCGTTGCGATTCGCTATGGCCGCAGTGCTGCTACTTCTCGTTGCGCTGATATGGCACGTAGCTTGGCCCAAATCGTGGGTCGAGGTCGGACACATTACTGCATCAGGACTCCTGATACACGGCGTCTATCTTGGTGGGGTGCTGGCGTCGATCGACCATGGGGTGGAAGCAGGTGTATCGTCACTGATCGTCAGCCTTCAGCCACTCGTCACTGCTGCACTCGCGGCGTGGTTTCTTGGGGAACGGGCCACTTGGTTGCAATGGTTTGGGCTCGTCTTGGGGCTCGCCGGAGTAACGCTTGTGGTATTGAATAAGCTCGGGCTTGGAATCGGTACACCGCTTGGTATGGGGCTATCGGTGCTGGCACTTTTTGGCATTACCATCGGCACGCTCTACCAGAAGCAGTTTTGCACCGCGATGAATCTGATTTCGGGCAACGCCATCCAGTTCATGGGAGCTTGTGCTGTGATGACAGTGCTCGCTTTCGCGCTCGAATCACGCAAGGTCATATGGTCCGGCGAATTTATCTTTGCCTTGATCTGGTCGGTCGTTGTCGTGTCGCTCGCCGCGATCACACTCCTCTACGTACTGATTCGAGGCGGAGCGATGGCGCGGGCGGTAAGTCTGATTTATCTCGTACCGGCGTCCACCGCCCTGATCGCATGGCGACTGTTTGACGAGGCTTTCGGTCCGGTGGCGCTTGCCGGTATGGCATTCGCCATGATCGGCGTAGCGCTGGTGAATGTCACGACGAGGTCGTGAACCGACTCTGGTCTGGAATCGAAACGATCCCCCGGGTCGCTTCCAGACGTTCGAGATCTGACGCTCTCCGTCAGCTCAAGTTTGAGCCACTACATCGCTTGCGGATCGAGAAGCGGTCGTTTGCACAGCGCGCCGCGCATCGCCGGTTTTTGGCTACCCAAAGCGGCCGTGGAAAGGATCTTCGCTGGCGGATTGAGGCTCGGCCTCGTTGGGAATAGCCTTCTTAGTGAGGACTATGGGTCTAGGGAGGGCTGGCGGCATGGGTGAGCTATACAGGGGAGCGTGCTTTTGCGGCGCGGTGGAGTTCGAGGCGATGGGGGCGCCGGCGGTGATGGGTTACTGCCACTGCGAGGACTGCAGAACCTGGCTCGGGGCGCCCGTCAGCGCGTTCAGCCTCTGGCCGCCGGACGGCGTTCGGATCACCAAAGGTGAAGAGAACGTGGCGGTCTTCAACAAGACTGAGAACGCCTACCGCAAATTCTGCAGGACCTGCGGCGGACCGCTGATGACAGACCATCCGGGCTTCGGCCTCGTGGACGTCTACCCGAGCCTGATGCCCGACTTCACGCATGTGCCGACGGCGCATGTTTTCTATGAGAGGAAGACGCTTTCGATGAAGGATGGGCTGCCGAAGTTCCGGGACCTGCCGGCGGAATACGGCGGCTCGGGCGAGACGCTGCCGGAGTAGCCAGGTCGCCGCCGTGACCGAACTCAGCCCGGCGCGCCGGCGCGGCGTAGCGTCTCGACGGACCGCGCCCACATGCCGTCGTCTCGATACGGGAGGGGGTGCGTCTCGCCTAGTCGAAACTCGGGCTCCTCTTCCATCAGGCGGGCGACGGCGTCGCGGGCGCCGTCTTCCTCCCCGTCGAGCCAGTGGCTGACGGCGAGGCCCATCAGGTTGGGCGGCAAGCCCGGCGCAAGCTGATCCGCCTTCTGGAACCAGTCGGCGGCCTCGTCGTACCGCCCGGCGCCCAAATGGCCGTAGGCGACGATCCGGCTGTAGAGGTGGACGTAGGGATCCCGGATGTCGATGTTCACGGCGCGCGCGGCAGATTCGACCCCGGCGTCGCACTCTCCCGCGAAAACCTGCGTTGCGCCGAGCAACCACAGGCCCATGTTGTACTCGGGATTGAGCTCCAGGCTGCGTCGGACTGACGCGGCGGAGTCCCGGTGGCGCCTCCGCGAATACAGTAGAAGACCCGCATGCGTCACATGCAGCATGTCGCTTCGGCTGTTCAGGCGGAGCCCCTCCGCGATTCGCCTGAAGGCGAGACTTACGACGGCGTCCTCGGGTTTTCGGAAGCCATATAGGTATTCGGCAAGTCCCAATCCCGCGGAGGCCATGGCGAGGGCCATGAAGTTCTTGGGATCGAGTTCGAGCGCCTGCTCGGCGATCTCGCCACCTCCTCGCCAGCCCGCCTTGGTGGGGGTGAAGAAGCTGACGCCGGCGAGCGCGAGCAGCTCCTCCAGCGACAGCTCGTCGAGATTTCGGTTCGCCAGTCGCTCCGCGTCGTCAGCGGCGACACGGCGCCGCACGCTCATGGCCATGCGGGGGGCTGAGCGGTCGAGGACGTCGAAAGGGTCGTCGGTGTCCTCGTCATAGCGGTCCGACCAGATCTGCCGGTCCCCTTCGACGGCGATCAGTCGCGCAAAGACGCGGGACCGGCCGGCCGCAAGACGGACGCTGCCCTCGGCGACGTAGCGCGCTTTGCCCCTGTCGGTGGCGATCTCGATCCCGGTGAGCCGCGCAAGATGCGCCCGGAGCTCGTCGGCGAGATCGTCGGCAAGACGCGCCTCCTCCTCGCCGCGGCCCTGAAAGTCCGCCACGAAGACCCGGGGCTTTCCCTCCGCGCGCGAGGCGGACAGCTGCCGGGGCCAGGACCAGACCCGGATCGGGCGGGCGATGTTCTTGAACTTTCGTTCGCCGTTGTCGAAGAAGGCCGCGTCAAGTTGGTTCGCGACGCTGTCCCGCACCGACTGCGATATCAGCAGCCCGCCCGGGTCTGCCATCCCTTCCAGCCGCGCCGCGACGTTGACGCCGTCGCCGAATATATCGCCCTCCTCGACGATGACGTCACCCATGTTTATGCCGATGCGGAACACGGTGCGCTTCTCCTCGGGCACATCCGTTTCCCGGGCCGCCATACCCTCCTGCAACGAGATCGCGCAACGCACGGCGTCAACGGCGCTTGTGAACTCGACCAGCATGCCATCGCCCATCAACTTGACGATACGGCCATGGTGTTCCGCGATGGTGGGATCAACAAGCTCGTCGCGATGAGACTTGAGCTTGGCCAGCGTGCCTGCCTCGTCCGCCTCCATGAGGCGGCTGTAGCCAACCACATCGGCAGCAAGTATGGCGGCGAGACGGCGCTCCATCCGCGGCCTCCCTCAGCCGGGAGAATACCGCCCTGGCAGCACGGATAC
>JBHICL010000388.1:0-3646 GCA_046759605.1 Alphaproteobacteria bacterium
GGGTTAAGCGCTGGCTGGTCTTCGGCGGCTCGTGGGGCAGCACCTTGGGCCTGGCCTATGCCGAGGCCCATCCCGAACGCTGCCTGGGCCTCCTCCTGCGCGGTATCTTCCTGTGCCGCAAGCGCGAGATCGACTGGTTCCTGCAGGGATTGCGCACGATCTTTCCCGAGAACTGGCGCGCGTTCGCCGAATTCCTGCCGCAAGCGGAACGGGGCGATCTTCTTGCCAGCTACCACCGGAGGCTCACCGATCCCGATCCGGCGGTGCACATGCCCGCGGCGCGCGCCTGGAGCACTTACGAGGGCGCGTGCTCCACGCTCCTGCCCTCCCCCGAGACGGTCGCCGAGTTCAGAGAGGACCGCATGGCCCTGGGACTCGCCCGGATCGAGGCCCACTACTTCGCCAACGGCATTTTCATGAAGGAGGGCGCGCTGCTTGAGAACGCGGGCCGGCTCGCGGGCATTCCCGCGATGATCGTCCAGGGACGTTATGACGTGGTTTGCCCGGTCGTCACCGCCGACGAACTCGCGCGCGCCTGGCCCAGGACGGGGAAGGGGGGAGTGGAGTACGTCATCGTGCCCGACGCGGGCCATGCCGCGACCGAGCCCGGCATCCGCGCGCGGCTGATCGGCGCGACCGAAATGTTCAAGGCCGGGCGTTTCGGCGGCGGCTAGGGCGGCGAGGGCGCGATTTTCGCCGGTGCGGGGAGGGCCGGGAAAATGCTTGCAGGTCAAACAGTTTTCCCTAAGATAGCGAAGACTCACGTGTTTTAAAATTCGTTCGGGTGAACCGAGGTGAGGCTTCGTTCGCTGCGCGCCCTGCTGGGCGTTTTTTTTGGCGCGCTCGTTTCTTCGGGCGTCATGATGCGGCCGGCGGCGGCCCAGGCCCCGGCTTTGCTGGCCATCGGCGCCGGCGTCTTCGACATCAACGATGACGAGAGCGCCGGGGCCGTGTCGGGCGAGTATTTGTTCAGTGACAGGCTGTGGTTGCTCGGGCCTCTGCTCGGCGTCATGGTGACGTTCGATGGCGGTGTGTACGCGTATGGTGGATTTGGGCTCGACCTCGTCTTCGGCGGACGCTGGGCCGTGACCCCGAGCCTGGCGGCGGGTCTGTACGGCGAGGGCGGCGGCAAGGATCTCGGCAGCGTGGTGGAGTTCCGCTCGGGCGTGCAGATCGCCTACCGTTTCGACGACGACTCGCGTTTGGGCCTCTTGTTTCACCACATCTCCAACGCCGGGCTCGACGACAGGAACCCCGGTGCGAACACGCTCATGCTCACCTATTCCATTCCACTCGGCGCGGCGGGCGCGAAATAGGCCATGCCCTTGACCGGGGCGCCGCAAGCACCTGGCGCCCGGCGCGCCTCAAGGGCGGCCGTTTGCCGTTTGCCCGGGTTGACCGGGACTGTGCTATAAGACGCGCAGGCTCTCCCTCATGGCGCGCGCCCGTAGCTCAGTCGGATAGAGCACAGGATTCCTAATCCTGGGGTCGTGGGTTCGAATCCCGCCGGGCGCGCCAACTTTTTCAATAGGTTAGGTTGTGTCAGCTGGTCCCTAGCTCCCGTCATTTCCGCCCGGGGTAGCAGCTGGGGTAGCAGCGTTTGAAGCGTTTGATTCGTTGGTGGTCGAATAGAGATGGCAAGATTCGGGAATGGAGGGCGCACCTTACTCCTGAATGGTGGCGACAGCGTAGCTCAGTGGTAGAGTATCCACCTTGTAAGCGGTAGGTCGTGAGTTCGAATCCCTCCGCCGTCTCCAACGAGGATGCGACACCCATGTCAATGGGTCCTATAACTCTATTCGACAAATCGGCACTCCAGAACCTGAATGTCGATGAGGCAGTCTGGTTCAATAACTTCTACCGAGCCAATACCACGCCGCTCTTCTTCATCGAGACACTTGCGGACCTCGAGAAGGAGATCGCTAAGGGGCGCACGCCCGAGCAGGTCGTCGGCAACCTCGCGCTTAAGACGCCGGTGCTCGGTGCTTTTCCAAACGTCTACCACGAAACGCTTTACATTAACGATCTAATGGGCCGGCACGTCGAGATGCGATGCGTGCCGGTCATTGCTGGCGGCCGGCCGATCAGCACGGACAAACAAAAGGGCATATTTTACGACCAGCCGCCCGAGCTCGACGCCCTCGCGCGCTGGGAGCGCGAAGACTTCCTGGGCGTGGAAAGGTCCTTCGCGCGGCAGTGGCGCGAAGCCCTCTCTGTCCTCGATCTGCGCCAGAATATGCAAAGCCTTGGGGTCGGCTCGGCGAGAATAAACAATCTTGCGGATGCGCGGACCTGGGCCGTGAGAGCCGTGCGCGGGGATGGCCGCCGGTACGTAGCGCTGAAGTCAGCGCTTGAGATGCTATCGGTGCCTGAGCAGCTACATTCGCCGATCATCGACCGTTGGAAGAAAGCGGACGGCCCGTCACTACCTGACTTCGCGCCGTACGCAGCCCACGTGTTTACGATCGACGTGTTTTTCTATTTGGCACTCGGCGCAGGCCTAATCTCGCCCGATCGGCCAAGCAATAGGATCGACATTGCATACCTATACTACTTACCATTCTGTATGGTCTTCGTCTCCACGGACAAGCTCCATGCTAGGACCGCCTCACTATTCATGGGCGATGAACAGGCGTTCGTGTGGGGCCAGGACCTAAAGGCCGACCTCGCAAAGCTCGACGCCTATTACTCGACGCTGACGGCGGAAGTTCGTGAACGCGGTGTGATGAAGTTCGCATCAGAACCGCCGGACGAAGGTGATTTCCTAACCACCCGTCTATGGGATCGGTTTCTACCGGGTTGGCGGGAGAGGGCTAAAAAGGGAGATCGAACCCTTGAGGACGTTGGTGAGGCGGCGATTTTGGATGCACTAAAGCCGATGATGGACGCTGCCAAGCGCGCTGGCCCGCCTTCACAAGTGGATCTTGGGAGTACCGATCAGGTTATTATCTCGCGGCGTGTCCCCGGCCGCAGGGGAAAATGGAGGTTATTGCCGCCCGAGGTCGAGTAGTACTGTGCGGCAAACATCAGGTCGGTCCACCCATGCAGCGAGCGCCGATATAGCTCAGTTGGTAGAGCGAGCGATTCGTAGTCTCCAGGTCATAGGTTCGAGTCCTGTAGGCGGCACCACCCCCCTCCTCCGCAACAGCCCGGCGCAGGCCAGGTGACGATCCGATATGCCGTGGAAGCCGCTTATTCACGACAAGGGTGAGGAACAGATCTTCGGGCGGTTCCTGAACCGCACGAAGCGGACCAGGTTCCTCGCCGACGAGAGCCTGGGGCCGGATGCCGCCGAGCTAATCAGGCGCGAGTGGAAGGCCGACGTTGAGTTCGTCCCAGACATTGGCCTCGGAGGGCGGGACGATGCAGAGGTGCTCGCTTACGCCTGGCGGACCCGCCGTGTTCTTCTGACCCACGACCGAGACTTTCTGGACGACAGGCGGTTTCCCGAGCACCGTAATCCCGGCGTGGTCGTGCTGCCGGGAGGGTCAGGCGAGGAAGACGCGCTGATCCGGGCGCTGTACTTCGCCATGCTACTGGTCGGTCGGTGGCCGGAGTCGTGGATCGGCGTGAAGGTCACTATGCAGAAGGACGGGGAGATCCGGATCAGACAGCGACACGCCGACACCAGCGCGATAGAGACCAC
>JBHICL010000389.1:0-3601 GCA_046759605.1 Alphaproteobacteria bacterium
GAAGGCTTCCGTGGTGGCCGAATTGCTGGTCGAGGCCGATCTCATGGGGCACACGACTCACGGGCTGCAGCTCTGCGGCCCCTACCTTGGCGACATCGAAGCCGGCCGCATGATCCTCGAGGGGGAGCCCGTGACCGTGGTGGACCGGGGCGCCTCCGTCGTCTGGGATGGCCGCTACCTGTCCGGCGTATGGCTTACGGCGAGAGCCATGGATCTCGGCATCGAGCGGGCGTCCGAGCACGGGGTTGCGATCGTAGCGATACGGCGCGCGCACCACATCGCGTGCCTTGCCGCCTACCTTCCCAGGGCCACCGAACGGGGCTGCATGGCGATCATCGCGTGCTCGGACCCTTCCGTCGCGAGCGTGGCCCCTATGGGGGGCTGGAGGCAGTGTTCACACCGGATCCCGTCGCTGTGGGCATTCCGACCGACGACGAACCCATCCTCGTCGACATCAGCGCCTCGATAACCACCAACGGCCTCGCCGCCCGCCTTCGCGGCGAAGGTCGCCGCCTGCCGCACCCTTGGCTGCAGGACGCCGTCGGCCGGGTGACGGACGACCCCGAAGCGCTGTTCGCCGACCCGCCCGGCACGATACTGCCCATCGGCGGGCAGGAGTACGGCCACAAGGGCTACGGCCTGGCGCTGGTCATCGAGGCCCTGTCCCAGGGCCTCGCCGGATATGGCCGTGCGGACGCCCCGGCCGGCTGGGGCGCGTCCGTATTCGTCCAGGTTATCGACCCGAACGCTTTCGGCGGCGTGAGGGCTTTCACGCGGCAGACCTCCTGGATCGCCACCGCGAGTCGCGAAGCCCGGCCACGACCCGGCGTCGAGCGCGTGCGCCTGCCGGGAGAGCGGGCGCTCGAGCGAAAACGGACGGCCTTGAGGGACGGCGTCTCCCTCTACCCCGGAATCGCCGGAGAACTCACGAACTGGGCGGAAAGGCTCGGTGTTCGGATGCCCCTGCCCCTCTGCTGAACGTCGGCTGGGGAGAAGTCGGCCGGCCAGCGTACAAAGGTCCCCCAAGAGGACCGGAAAACCGTTGCGGGGCATGGTTAAGAAGCACTAGATATACGCCGGTCGAGGAGCATTTTTGGCAATCCTGTGAGCGCCTTAACCACTCATTAATTACGGTTGCAGACATTGGGCGGGCAAGCGCGGATAAGGCGCGCCATCACAGTGTTGGCGGCGCGGGACAATCGCCGGTACAAGGCCTGTGCGCCGCCAAGGGGCCCGCGCGGCTCGATCAGGGACGTCCGAGGAGCTTTGCCGGTCTGCTTCGCTCGCGGAGGTAGTCGATCATGGCCGTGGGGGACGTGATGCACACGACGCCGGATCGGGTCGTGATCTTCGACACCACGCTCCGAGACGGCGAGCAGTCCCCGGGGTGCTCCATGAACCTCGAGGAGAAGCTGCGCGTCGCCCGCGTTCTCGAGGAGCTTGGCGTCGACGTGATCGAGGCGGGATTCCCGATTGCCTCGAACGGCGACTTCGACGCCGTGCGCGAGGTCTCAGCGGCGATCTCGAAATGCGCGGTGGCCGGCCTCGCCCGGGCGAATGCTCGGGACATCGAGCGGGCTTGGGAGGCCCTTCGCGAGGCGGCGAGACCGCGCATTCATACCTTCATCTCCACGAGCCCGCTGCACATGAAGCACAAGCTTCAGATGGAGCCGGAAGACGTCCACCAGGCGGTGATCGACAGCGTCTCCTACGCCCGCAACCTTTGTGACGACGTGGAGTGGTCGCCCGAGGACGGCTCGCGCACGGAGCCGGACTTCTTGTGCCGGACGGTGGAAAGCGCCATCAAGGCCGGCGCCGGCACCGTCAACATTCCGGACACGGTCGGCTATGCGGTGCCGGAGGAG
The DNA here is from genome assembly GCA_046759605.1 of Alphaproteobacteria bacterium. Lineage (GTDB taxonomy): Bacteria > Pseudomonadota > Alphaproteobacteria > UBA6615 > UBA6615 > JBHICL01. Next base: position 1,866 of record JBHICL010000389.1, read on the forward strand.
TTCGCGGCCCTCATCGAGATGCTGCTGAACCGCGTGCCGAACATCGACAAGGCCGTCATCTCCGTCCACTGTCACAACGACCTCGGGCTTGCCGTCTCCAACTCCCTGGCCGCGGTCAAAGCGGGCGCGCGTCAGATCGAGTGCACGATCAACGGCATCGGCGAACGGGCGGGCAACTGCGCTCTGGAGGAAGTGGTCATGGCCTTCAGGACGCGCAACGATGCCCTGCCGTTCAGCACCGGCGTCGACACCCGTGTGATCACGCGCGCGAGCCGGCTCGTGGCCGGCATCACGGGTTTCTCCGTCCAACCGAACAAGGCCATCGTGGGCGCGAACGCATTCGCTCACGAGGCCGGCATCCACCAGGACGGCGTGCTCAAGAACGCCAGGACCTACGAGATCATGACGCCCGAGTCGGTGGGTCTCCACAAGTCCAAGCTCGTATTGGGCAAACACTCGGGCCGCCATGCGTTCCGCGAGAAGCTCGCCGAGCTGGGTTTCGCCGACCTCGGCGAGAACGCCGTCGAGGATGCCTTTGTTCGGCTCAAGGAGCTGGCCGACAAGAAGAAAGACATCTACGACGAGGACATCATCGCGCTCGTCGACGACACCGTCCGTGGCGACGACGAACCGGTTCGTTTCGTCTCCCTGCACGTTGTCGCGGGCTCGAAGGGACCGCAGACGGCCGAGCTGGAGATCCTGTACGACGGTCAAAGGCGATCCACGACCGCGACGGGCAATGGTCCGGTGGATGCGACGTTCAACGCGATCAAGGAGCTGGCCCCCCACGGGGCGAAGTTGCTGCTCTATCAGGTGCACGCGGTGACCGAGGGGACGGACGCCCAGGCCGAGGTCACGGTCAGATTGGAGGACAACGACATCACGGTGAACGGCCACGGCGCCGATGCCGACACTCTGGTGGCATCGGCGCGGGCCTACATCCATGCCTTGAATAAGCTTCTTATCGGACGAGGGAGGGCGGTTCCGGCTGCGCTGACGGCGTAGCGGGAATATTGATGCCGCGTCGGGCCCGTGGCCCACGGTGGGGGCTGCCGGCGGTCGGCGACGGACAAACTGCGGCCGGTGCGACCGGCTGGTAGGGAACGAGCAAAAGGACTACGCGAAACATATGCTTGCGCGAATGCTAGGTATCCTCTCCGCCGACATGGCGATAGACCTGGGAACGGCGAACACGCTGGTCTATGTGAAAGGCCGCAATATCGTGCTCAACGAGCCGTCGGTGGTCGCGATCGCGGAGACCAGAGGCCGCAAGAAAGTCCTGGCCGTCGGCAACGAGGCCAAACAGATGCTTGGCCGCACCCCCGGCAATATCCAGGCCATCAGGCCGTTGCGCGACGGCGTCATTGCGGACTTCGAGGTCGCCGAAGAGATGATCAAGGAGTTCATACGCAAGGTCCACAATCGGCGGAGCTTCGCGAGTCCCCAGATCGTCGTCTGCGTGCCGTCGGGTTCCACGGCGGTGGAACGCCGGGCCATCCAGGAGTCGGCGGAAAGCGCCGGCGCGCGTCGGGTCTGGCTCATCGAGGAGCCCATGGCGGCCGCCATCGGCGCGGGACTGCCGGTGACCGAGCCGACCGGCTCCATGGTCGTGGACGTCGGCGGCGGCACCACCGAGGTGGCCGTATTGTCGCTCGGGGGCATCGTCTACTCCCGCTCGGTCCGCGTCGGCGGCGACAAGATGGACGAGGCGATCATCGGCTACATCCGCCGCAACC
>JBHICL010000390.1:0-3598 GCA_046759605.1 Alphaproteobacteria bacterium
CCCTCGCGCCGCCAGGCGAGCAGCAGCGAACCCAGGGCGACGATCAGAATGGCAAGGCCCGGCAGAAGCGGAAGCTCCGAGACGCCGCGAACCACGAAATCGCCGTTCTTCTGGAGTCCGATCCAGGGCCGCGAGATGCCGATCGCCGGACCGAACATGGACCGGTCGCGCGCGAGGCGCCGCACCTCCGGGGTGCCGGCCTCGGCGAGCCAGACGATACCGCCGCCGGTGGCCGTCGAGACCGGCTCGAGGATTCGCTCGGTCGCCGCCACGTCCCGGAATTCGACGGGGTTCAAGGACCCGACCGCCGTGAGCGCGGTGCGCTCGCCATCGGTCAGCTCGTAAAGCCCCGCCTCGTCCACCCCCAGGCTGGCGCTGGCGCGGCCGTCCCCCAGGTCTTCCAGCACCACGGACTCGACCCGTCCCGAAGGAAACGTCACCTCCACCGGGCGGTCGTCGGGCGCGAGACTGCGGCGCACGACGTTGAGGGTCGTGCCGTGGGCCTCGGCATGGAGCGCGTCCTCCTCGAGCTCGGGCTCCTTCATCAGCCAGTGGGCCAAACGCCTGAGCAGCTCCGCGTGCGGTCCCCCTCCCTCGTAGCCCCGCGCCCAGAGCCATATCTGATCGCTCATGAGCTGCGCCACCCGCCCCTCGTCGATGCGGTCCAGGATCAGCAGGGGACGCTCGCGGGCTCCGTTCATGAGTACGGTCCCGGACCTGTGCACGACCTCGATGTGGCGGAACCAACGTCCCCATTCCGGCGATCTGTCCTGCGCGTCGCCGGCGTTCGGCAGGGCGGCGGTCACGGGGTGTCGGCGGCCCTTTTCGGTCACATCGGCATGGAAGCCTTCCTCGAAGATGTTTCCGGTCGGCTCTCCCGGCAGGACCTCGGCGAGGGGCGTTCGGTAGAGGCTGAAGGGCGAGGCGGAGCCCGGCCCCACGGCTTCGAGCAAGGCGCCGCCGCCGCTCACGTAGTCGGCGATGTTGCCCAGGTAGAACTGGGGCAGCACGCCCAGGCGCTGATAGTTGTCGAAGATGATCAGATCGAACTCGTGCAGCTTGATCTCGAACAGCTCCCGGATCGGAAACGCGATCAGGCTCAGTTCGCGCACGGGCGTGCCGTCCTGCTTGTTGGGCGGGCGGAGGATCGTGAAATGCACGAGGTCGACGGCCGGATCTGCCTTGAGGAGATTGCGCCAGGTGCGCTCGCCCGGATGCGGCCGGCCGGAGACAAGCAGCACGCGCAGGCGGTCACGGACGCCGTTCACCGTGACGACGGCCTTGTTGTTGGCGAGGGTCAGCTCTTGGGGTCCCGCCTCGACGCTGATTTCGAACACGCTCGCGCCACCGCGGTCGATGGGCACGCTGAGGGTATGATCACGGCCGACAGGTATCGTCCGGCTGTCGCCGTCATCGGCGCCGTTTCGGCGCAAGCTCACCCGGGCGGTGCCGCCGCCGGCCTCGGGCAGGTCGTCGATGCGGACCGTAAGCCGGGCTTCTTGGCCGACAATGCCGAATCCCGGTGACGCGACCACCGTGAGGCGTCGGTCGCCGGACTCTCGGTTTCCGGTAATCAGCGCGTGCACCGGGCCGCCCACATCGAGTTTGTCGGCCGCCTCGGGGGCGTCGTGGACCTGTCCGTCCGTAATCAGGATGGCGCCGGCGAAGCGTCGACGGGGCACGTCGGCGAGGGCGCGCTCCAGCGCACCGAACAGCCGCGTCCCTTCCGCCGGCGGACCCGTGGGCGAAGTCGCATCGCCTCCCGAGCCGACCCGGACGACGCGTAGCTCGATGTCCTCGCGGCCGTCCAGGCGCCCCCGGATCGTCTCAAGGGCATCGTCGGTGCGCTGCCGCCGATCTCCGATCTCCTGGCTTGGCGTTTCGTCGACGACGACGACGGCGATGTCACTCAGGGGTTCGCGCTCCTCGACCACCAGAGATGGGCTGCCGAGGGCCACGAGCAACGCGACGATGGCGACGGCGCGCCAGCCGAGCCCAGGCGCCCGGCGAAACAGGCCAAGGGCCATGACGAGGACGGCGGCCACCCCGAGGGCCGCCAGGACCTCCGGCGGCAGCAACGGGCTCCAGCCGATGGAGAACGCGTTCATTGGCCAAGCCGCTCCAGAATCGCAGGCACGTGCACCTGGTCTGCCTTGTAGTTCCCCGTGAGCGCGTACATGACGAGGTTGATGCCGAATCGGACTGCCATCTCGCGCTGCCTCTCGCCTCCCGGCACGACCGGGAACAGGGGCAGGCCGACGTCGTCCAGCGCCCATGCCGCGGCGTAGTCGTTGGCGCCGATGATCAGTGGGGAAACGCCGTCGTTGACGCGGCTGTCCGGTTGCTGAACCCAGAGGCTGCCGCCGGTCCAGCGGCCCGGGAAATCCTGGATGAGGTAGAAGGCCTTCGTCAGCACGTGGTTGGGCGGGACCGGGACGAGCGGCGGCAGATCCAGGCCGCCGATGAGGGTCCTGAGCGCCTGGGTCCCCGGCCCGGTTCCGCCGGAGTGCTGCTGATCTCGCGTGTCGAACAGAATGGTGCCGCCGTTGCGCAGGTAATCGTTTATGCGCAACCGCGCGTCGTCGCTCAACGGAGGCTGCTCCGGTGTCATGGGCCAGTACAGGAGCGGGAAGAACGCCAGTTCGTCCCGATCGATGTTGATCCCGATAGGCTCGCCGGGCTCGACGGAGGTGCGCGCCGCAAGCCGCGCGCTGAGACCGACGAGTCCGGCATGGCTGGTGTCGTCGATACTGGCGACTCCGGTCAGGACATAGGCCAGATGAATCTCGCGCGTGGCCAGGACGGCGAACTCATCGACCTCACCGGGACTTTGGGTGCGTCCGCTCCCGATGAACGCGTCCGTCGCCAAGATCGCGAGAACCATTACGCCCATGGCCGCGCCTCGCGACCGCCAGCGCGGCATGAGGCCGCGCACCTCCAGCGCGATCAGAAAATCGAGCAAGAGAAGCACCAGCGCCGCCACCAGCAGCCACGGCCGCAGGTCGACGCGATTGGAGGGACCGAACACGCCGCGCTCCACACCCTCCGACAGCTCCGCGATCGGCACGAGCTCGTCGAGCGCCGCCCCGAGGTTGAGCGCCCGGCGCGCGCCCTCGATGCCGTAGAAGCCGGGCGGCGTGCGCGGCCCGGCCTCGGCGCGCTCGATCTCGCCCGCGGGGATCGGCGTGGCGATCGCGGTGGGCTCGGTCAGGCGGCCGAAACCGTCGAGCAGGGCCAGGGGCGGAAGTGGCGCGCCCGCGTCGTCGCCGGCGATGCCCTGGCTCAGCGCGACAATGCGGCGAAGCATGTCGACGTAGAGTCCGGAGAGCGCGAGGGTCGACCAGGTCGTATTCGCGGTCGTGTGGACGAGCACGATCCATCCTTCACCGCGCCGCGCCGCCGTGACCAGGGGCGTTCCGTCGGTCAGTCGCGCCCAGGTCTTGCTGCCGAGATCGGGCGCCGGCTCGGCCAACACCTGTTGCCGAACCACGACGTCTTCCGGCGCCTCGAGCCCGGCAAACAGGCTGCTTGGCTCGAACGGCGCCAGCCGCGCCGGCCGTTCCCAGCTCATCACCCCGCCGAACGTGCGACCGCCGCG
>JBHICL010000391.1:0-3591 GCA_046759605.1 Alphaproteobacteria bacterium
GAGTTCTCGGCGACGTTGCCGCCGATGGTGCAGGCGATCTGGCTCGAGGGATCCGGCGCGTAGTAGTAGCCCCGGTGCGACACCGCATCGGTGATGGCCAGATTGGTCACGCCGGGCTGCGCCACAACGCACCGGTTCTCGAGGTCGATCTCGAGGATCCGGTTCAGCTTGGAGAGACCGAGGGTGATGGCATCGGCCAGCGGCAGCGCTCCCCCGGACAGCGACGTGCCGGCCCCGCGCGGCACGATTTTCACGTTGTTTTCGTGGCAGAAGCGGAGAATCCGGCTCACCTGCTCGGTACTGTCCGGCAGCACCACGATCATCGGCAGCTGCCTGTAGGCGGTGAGACCATCGGTCTCGTAGGCGCGCAGCTCGATCTCGTCGGCGATCACGCCCTCGCCGGGAACGATGGCGCGCATCGCCCGGATGATTTCGTCCCGCCTTGCGAGCGTTTCCCTGTCCGGCTCTGGCAGCCGCATGCCGCACGCGCTCCGATCCGGTTCGGCGCAAGCGCCTACGTTGGCAAGGTGTTCTCCGGCGGGGCGAGAGTCAAGCGAAGAGCCCGATCGGGTCCCGCGACCCGCGGGAGCCTCAGGCGCGGGCCTCAGCCCTGTCGGCCCTTGAAGCGGGGATTGCGCTTGTTGATGACGTAAGAGCGGCCGCGGCGGCGCACTACCTGGCAGCTTTTGTGGCGCTTCTTGAATGACTTGAGCGAGTGGACGACCTTCATTGTCCGCGGCCCCTCCGTGGCGGCCGGCGGACCCTACAGAGACCGCCTGATCGTGTCAACCAACGTAGATCCGACCCCGGTCAAGGCAGAAGCGACATGCGGACGAGCGGACCGTAGATGCACAGCTCGGCAGGACCCATGGCTTCCCGCGCCGCCACCATGCGGCCGTCCCGACCGAGAAGCTCGTCCGCCAGCGCGATCATGCGCCGGTTGGGAAGTGCGTGGGGCGCCGACTCTCGCATATGCCTCGCCGCTTCCGCCTCGCGTCCATCCGCATGCACGCAGAGCGCGATCAGCGCCGCCGCCATGGAACGGCTGACCCCGGCATGGCAGTGGAACAGCATTGGCCCATCAACGGGCCAGCCGTGGATGAAGGCGATCAAGGCTTCGATGTGATGCGTGGCCGGAAGGACGTGGCCGGGAATCGGCTCGCTGATGTCGTCGATCTCCACCCGAAGGTGATGCTCCATCGCAAGCCCCTGCGGCGTCGGCGGCTGGTACTCGGGGGCAAGCAGGGAAACGAGCCGGCTCGGACCCAGCGTGTCGGCGTGGGCCTCCAACTCCAGCAAGCTGCACACGTAAATCATGGTGTCATAGAAACTGGTGGCTGCCGGCCGCGCCATCAAGTCCACACCGCGCACCTTCGAGGACTTGCCACACAAGGCATTATCGGAATGTTATCGTGGGGGCTCCTTGAGGTTCGGATGTCATCGAAGCAGGTCACCGCGTGGGTGAGGACCGTCGCCACAATCCCGAGGCGCGCTTGACACCCGCTGAGCGCGCCCCGCTGGCCGAGGTCGAGGCGGCTTTCGACGTGCTGCGGGGTGTGGCGCTGCGCACCCCGCTCGTGCCCTTTGGGACCGAGGACCTTGGGATCCTCCTCAAACCCGAGATCCACCAGCCGGCGGGTTGTTTCAAGATCCGCGGGATCTTCCACGCCGTCGCGCGGCTGGGGGAGGAGGAGCGCGCGCGCGGACTGAGCACCGTCAGCGCCGGCAATACGGCCAAGGCGCTCGCCTGGGTGGGCCGCCATTTCGGCGTCCCGGCGCGAAGCCTGATGCCGGAGGACGCCCCCGAGACCAAGAAGGAGGCCGTCCGCGCCCTCGGCGGAACGCCCGTGCTCGTGTCCACCGAGGAGGTTTTTCGCTTCCTGAAGGAGCATGGCTGGGAACGGGAGCCCTATGCCTTCATCCACCCCTGGACCGATCGCGCCGTACGGATCGGGCACGGGACGATGGGGCTCGAGATCCTCGCGGACTGCCCGGAGGTCGATACGGTCTACGTGCCGGTCGGAGGCGGGGGGCTTCTCGGTGGCGTCGGCAGCGCGCTCAAGGCCGTCCGGTCCTCGGTCCGCGTCATCGCTGTCGAGCCCGAGGGCTGCGCCTCGTTCCACGCCTCCCGCGCGGCCGGCGAGCCTGTCTCGGTCGACTGCCGCACCATGTGCGACGGTGTGGCGGTGCCCTACATCACCGAGGAGCTGTTCCCGCTGCTCCGCGACCTCGTCGACGATGCCGTGCTCGTCTCCGAGGACGAGGTCCGCGCGGCGGTCCGTCTTCTCGCGCTGAAGGCGCACGTGGTCGCCGAGGGATCGGGGGCGCTCGCGTTGGCCGCGGCGCTCAGGACGCCGGTCGAGGAGCGCGGGCTCACCGTGTGTCCGGTCACCGGCGGGAGCATCGACGCACCCAAGCTGGCGGCGATTCTCGCCGACGAAACCCTCGCGTGACGCGGCCGGACATCCGGCTCCGAGCTTCCCTGAGTGCGTCAATTCGCGTGCTCGAGCTCTTCCAGCGTTCGCGGCCAGTCCTTCTTGAGCAGCCGCGATAGGGACCGGTCGGCGAGCAGCCTGCCCTCGGTCTGGCAGCGGGCGCAGTAGTTGGCTTCGTTCGCGGCGTAGACGATGCGCTGCACGGGCGCCCCGCAGTCGGGACAGGGCTGCCTGTACCGCCCGTGGACCGCCATGCCGTCACGGAAGGCGGTCACCTTGGCGGGGAACCCGTCACCGGCGTCGTCGCGGAGACGCTGGATCCAGTCGCTCAGGGTCTCGCGCGTGGCGGCGAACAGACGCGCGACCTCTTCCTCGGTAAGCCGCCCCGTCCACTTCAACGGCGACAGGCGCGCCCGGTGCAGGATCTCGTCGGAGTAGGCATTGCCGATCCCGCTGAACAGCCGTGGATCGGTGAGCGCGCGCTTGAGGGTATGGTTGGTGTGTCCGATCGCCGCCGCGAAGCTCGCCTGGTCAGCCTCCAGGACCTCGAGACCGCCGGGGTCGTGCGCGCGCAATCCACCTTCCCCCCGGACCAGGTGCAATGACGCCCGCTTCTTCGATCCCGCCTCGGTCAGGATCAGGGTCCCGTTGGCAAAGTCGAAGGCGGCGAGGCCGCGACGGCCCGGCAGCTTGCTTGCCGGCGGGCGCCACTGCAGTCGGCCGGCGATCATCAGGTGAAGGATGATGTAAAGGTCGTCCTCGAGCGCGAGGACGATGCGTTTCCCGAGGCGGGCGAGTTCCCGCACTTCTTTTCCCTCGACCGCGGTGGCCGGGGGATCGACCGTGCGCAGCACGAAGGGACTGGCGATCCGCATGCGTTCCAATGGACGGCCGAGAACGCGGCGCTCCAGGGCCTCGATATAGACGACGACATCCGGTAGCTCGGGCATGGCTCCGGGATCCTGGCATGGGCCGAGAGAGCTTGTCACGCCGCGGGCATCGGTGTAGCCACCGGAGTAAGGTGTCGTCCCGAGGGCTCTTTCTAGTCGCAGCTGCGACAGCCACCCCCGGTTCTCGGCTCGTAGTCGATTACGGCATTGCGCCGGTCGAGCTCGACCCGGCAGCACTCCAGGAGCGCGTCTCTTAGTTTTCCGCG
>JBHICL010000392.1:0-3577 GCA_046759605.1 Alphaproteobacteria bacterium
TTTTGTGCCCACCCTCGTGATGTGTCCGATGCGAGATTCGTCGCCTGAATCGAGGAGGGACGGTCTGAGAATGGCCACATAACGGCACCCGGGGTGGAGGGATGATCTCCAGGCGCCCTGACGGCGCAAGGAGGTTATCCGCCATGCTCGAGCGCTTCTTCGTTCGTCCCACCACGGTTGACCGCATCCGAGGCTCCTGGCTTGGCGAGCCGATCGAGCGGTATGTCACGTGGCTCGCTCAACACGACTACGCGGCGCGGACGGTCGTCTCGCGCGTGCCGATTCTCTTGCAGTTCGGGGAATTTGCGCAGGCGCGGGGTACGACGACGGTCGCCGACCTGCCAGGGCACGTGGATCCGTTCATCGGGCACTGGATCGCCCGGCAAGATGACCGGCGCCATGCGGGGCCGTCCCGACCGGACCTGCGGAAGGAGATCCGTGGCCCCGTGGAGCAGTTCCTTCGACTCGTTGTCCCCGGGTTTAGGGGACGTGGCCGATCGCACTGCCACATGTCGCCTCCGTTTGCGGAGGTTGCCCCGGGGTTTTTTCCGTATCTGCGCACCGAGCGCGGACTGCGTGAGACCTCCATCGATCACTACGATCACCATCTCCGTCGACTCGAGGCGTATCTCCAGCGGATTCACCTCGAAGATCTGGCCGCGCTGTCGCCCATCGTTCTCAGTAGCTTCATCACCGAGACCAGCCGCGGGATCGGGAAGACGAGCGTGCGAGACCGGTGCGGGGTGTTGCGCGTGTTTCTCCGGTACGTGCACCGGGCAGGTCTCGTGCCACACGACCTGAGTGCGACGGTGGAAGCCCCACAGGTGTATCGCCTGTCGGACATCCCGCGCGCCGCGACGTGGGATGAGGTGCGGCGCATGCTCCAGGCCGTGGACCGGCGCACCGTTGTGGGCCGACGTGACTACGCCATGCTCCTGCTGTTGGTGACCTACGGGCTGCGGGCGCGTGAGGTGGCGGCGCTCACACTCGACGATCTGGACTGGCGTAACGAGCGACTCCGGGTGCCGGAGCGGAAGGCCGGTCACTCGACCGCCTATCCACTCTCCCCGATCGTCGGTTCCGCGATTCTCGACTATGTCCAGCACGGCCGGCCGGTCACCCGCGAGCGTGCGCTGTTCTTCCGCGTGGTCGCGCCCCTCACGCCGGTCACGTACAACGTCGTCGGGTGTCAGGCCGCACGGGCGCTCCATCAGGCGGGCATTGTCGTCCCGCGACCAGGGTCGCACACCCTGCGCCACACCTGCGTGCAGCGGTTAGTCGACGCCGGGTGTTCGTTGAAGGTGATCGGCGATTATGTGGGGCATCGACACCCGGCCTCGACCCAGATCTACAGCAAAGTCGACATCGAGACGTTGCGCGAGGTCGCGTGTGGGCCCGGCGAGGAGGTCCTCTGATGCCTCGCGAGCTCGGATTCGCTAGCCCGCTCGCTGGGGGGATCGTCCAGTTCCTGGCGTGCAAGCGCGCCCTCGGCCGGCGCTACCTGGTCGAAGAGGCGGCGTTACGGCTCCTCGACCGCTTCCTCGTCGAGCAGCACATCACGACGCTCGAGGCGATTACCCCCGACGTGATCGATGCCTTTCTCGCGTCGCGGCCACGTGCTCGGCCGCGCAGCTACAACCACCTGCAGGGGACTGTTGCCCGCTATTTCACGTGGTTGGTCGCGCACGGGCAGCTCGCGACGTCGCCGGTACGGGCGCGCCCGCGGCGCGTCACCAGCGAGCGCCTCCCGTTTCTCTTCGATCAGGCGGCCGCCCGCCGGCTGCTGGATGTGGCGAGCCGCCTGCCAGACAATGGCCGTGCACCGCTCCGCGGGCCAACCTACCGCACCATCTTCGCGTTGCTCTACGGACTCGGCTTGCGTGTCGGGGAAGTCGCGCGCCTGACGGTCGGGGATGTCGATGGAGATCGCCGGCTGCTGGTGATTCGCAAGACAAAGTTCGGAAAGAGCCGGCTCGTCCCCTTCGGTCCTCGCATCGGACGCACGCTGGAGGACTACCTGGCCTTGCGGCGCGCGCGGCGCGATTTGGATGCTACGTCGCCGCTCTTCACCTTCACCCGTCGCGGCGCGATCCACCCGGGCACGATTAGTCAGACCTTTCACCAGCTCGTCCCGCAGCTCGCCCTGGTGGTGCCGGAGGGGGTGGCCCCGCCGCGCCTGCATGACCTCCGGCATGCGTTTGCCGTGGGCACGCTGCTTCGGTGGTATCGGCTCGGTCTCGACCCACGTGCTCGCTTGCTGCACCTGTCGACGTTTCTGGGCCACGTCGATCCCGCGTCCACGGCGGTCTATCTCACTATCACGCCAGCACTGCTCCAGGAAGCGAGCCAGCGCTTTGCCGACTTCGCCGCGGCGCTCCGGGAGGCCAAGCCATGACCCGCCCCATACTCGGCGCGCTGGTGCAGGCGTTCTTCCTCGATTACCTGTCGGTGCAAAAGGGTCTGCGGCCCTCGTCGATCAAAACCTATCGGGATGCCATCCGGCTCTTTCTGACGTTCGTGGCCGCTGATCGTCGGTGCGCCCTGACACGCCTCTCGGTCGACGATCTGACCCTCGATCGTGTCCTGCGTTTTCTCTCGTCGCTGGAGACTGATCGTCACAACCACATCCGCACGCGCAATCACCGGCGTGCGGTGCTCGTCGTCTTCTTCGAGTTCCTCGCCCGCCGTCTGCCCGAGCAGCTCGGCGTCAGCCAACAGGTCGCGGCCATTCCCGTCAAACGCGTCGCGCCTCCTGAAACCCGCTTTCTTGAGCGCGACGATGTCATAGCGCTCCTGAAGCGCCTCCCCATGCAGGGCCGGCACGCGTTGCGCAATCGCGTCCTCCTGCTGTTCCTGTACAACACCGGCGCACGCGTTCAGGAAGTCGCCGACCTGCGCGTGGAGCACCTCGATCTGGAACCGTCTCCACGCGTGCGGCTCCACGGCAAAGGGGATAAGTGGCGGACGTGTCCCTTGTGGCCCCATACGGCCACGCAGCTCCAGCAGTTACTCGACGAGCGGCGAGCGTCTCAACCGCCCGGCCGCCCGGTGTTCGTCTCCCAGCTGGGTCGGCCGCTCACTCGCTTTGGCATCTACAAGATCGTCCGTCGGCTCACGCGCCCCGTGGGTCCATCGGCGTCCGGTATACAGGCCCGGTCACTCAGTCCGCACATTTTTCGGCACACCGCCGCCGTTCATTTGCTGGAAGCTGGAGTCGACGTCAATGTGATCCGCGGGTGGCTAGGACACGTCAGCCTGCAAACCACCAACCGCTACGCGGAGATCAATGCCCGGATGAAGGAAGCCGCGCTCCGGCTGTGCGAACCGCCACTCGCCGCCTCTGGAACATCCCGCCGAAGCGCCGTCTGGCGCGATGACGCCGCGTTGCTCTCGTGGCTGGGTTCCCTCTGATTGTTATGTGGCCACCTATACGCGCTCCACCGCGACAGGCCGCCATCACCGGCGGCAGCGCCACATCACGAGGGTGGGCACAAAACCCCGAATATGTTCCGCGGAACATATTCGTAGACGAGGGTCCGTGCCACGCCGTGGAAGGCCTGAAAGGCCTCGACGTGGC
>JBHICL010000393.1:0-3554 GCA_046759605.1 Alphaproteobacteria bacterium
GACCTCGGTGCTCGGAGATGCAAGGCTCGATCAACTCTTGAAGGTGTGCCGTCAGCGCGGCGAGGGTACCCTCCTCATCTTCTCCCATCAGCCGCGAGTAGCCCGCGACGTCGGCAGCGAGGATTGCAGCAAGCCTTCGTTGAACGCGATCCTCGACCATGCCCGTACTCCGGGACATGTTCCAGGGCATTCTATGCGATGTAACGAGCGATGGGGAGTGCCGGCTCACACCGAGACGAGGCCATAACTGTTGTGAAGGCGGAAGAACGCCTTGCGCCCTATCGGCGGAAGATCACGAACTCGCCGCTTTCTCCCGTCAGAAGCCCTGGTCCTTCGGGGATTTCATCCGCTCGTTCCGGCTCGTAAGGCTCGATGCGCGAGCACGCCGTGAGCGCCGCCAGAACCAGCGCCAGGCCAATGCACCGGGCCCTCCTCGGCCGCCCGAGAGCCAATTCATCCATGATCTCTTCGCTCTTCAAGTTCAGCGAAAGGAACCGCGCCGAAGTCGCTCGAAACGTGCGCATAAATGCATTGCTTCGTATGAGCGGTCAAGCCCATGGACGTCTCGCCTGAGCAAAATCGCGGTATTCGGCAATGGCGAAGCCGACACTCCATGCTCATCTCGGTTGGGTGTGGCCGATTTGCATCGGACTGCTGGAAATCGACATTCAATCCGTGGCAAGGCCTCCATCGAATCGGAGTGGATTAAGTACCCCTACGAAAAGGTCGCGATCTACTTCCAAGGATATTTTGAAGCCATCAGTCGACGTAGGGGGAAACGATGGCAAAGCGGTATGCGCTGTCCATCCTCACAGGTTTGTGGGTCTCCGTTCTCACCGCTTCGATGACACACGCGCAAGAGGGGGCGTCGGTCGAAGAGCTCAAACGAGTGATCGAGCAGCAGCAGGAACAGCTGCAAAAACAGCAGGAGGTTCTGGAGTCGTTGATGCGCCAGGTCGAGGCGCTGCAAAAAACGACAGCCGCGGCGGAGAACATTGCGCGTGGGGCGGAGACGACGGCGACGGCGGCGCTCGAGGCGGCGACAACGCCGGACGCCAACAATCTCGAGGACCAGCCGATCGTCACTTCCGGGTCGGAGCGCGTCAAGCTTGCGATTTCCGGCCAGGTCAACCGCATGGTGAATGTCGCGGACGACGGCGAGACGACGAAAGTGTTCCATGTCGATAACGACAACAGCTCGACCCGGATTCGCTTCGTTGGAACCGGACAGGTCAGCGAGGACTTGACCATCGGCACCAACATCGAGTTCGAGATCGAGTCCAACTCCTCGAGCGTCGTCAACCAGGAGGACGAGTCGAGCGGCACGGCGGATTTCAAGGATCGCGTTCTGGAGGTCGCGTTCGACAGCAGGCGGTTGGGCGAGCTCAAGATCGGACAGGGGTCAACGGCGTCGGACGGGACCGCCGAAGTGGATCTCTCGGGCGCCACGGTGATCGCCTATTCCGCGGTCGCCGACACCGCGGGCGGGTTGTTCTTCCGCGACAAGGACGGGGACCTGACCAACGTCAGGGTCAGGGACGTTTTCTCGAATTTCGACGGTCTCGGCCGGCAGGACAGGGTGCGTTACGACAGCCCGAGCTTCCGCGGCGCCCGGCTGTCGGCTTCCGTGGCCGAGGACGACCAGTGGGACATCGCGGGGCGCTGGGGCGGCCAGGCGGCAGGGCTGCGTGCGGGAGGGGCGTTGGGCGTTTCCGGCCCCGCCAGGTCGTCGACGAAATACCGGATCGACGGTTCGGCCTCGGTCTGGCATCTGGGCACGGGGTTCAACCTGACCGCCTCGTTCGGTCGCGACGAGAACAGGGACGACCGTGACGATGCCACCGGCTACTACGTCAAGGGCGGCTGGCGCGGCGATCTGTTCGAGCTCGGCGAGACGGCGATTGTCGCCGATTTCGCGTGGAACCAGGATGTGAACGCCAATGGCGATAAGGCGAAATCGTTCGGTCTTTACGCGGTGCAACACATGGAAGAGTTCGGGACAGAGCTCTACGCCGGCGTTCGGAACTACGACCTGGACAGCGAAGCTGTTGACACGGACGCCATCTGGGTGGGCAGCGCGGGCTCTCGGATCAAGTTCTAGAAGAAAAAAGACGGCACGCTCTTGCGGACCGCTACGGCTGGACCTGTTCCATTATAGCGGTCGCGACTTTCTGGCCTTGCTCGACTTCGTAGTAAACGATGACGTCGTCGCCCAGAGTAAGGGTCGCTAGTTCTCTGATTTCCTCTGGAACATAGATCACGCTGCCGTCATTCAGGGCGAGGAATCGCTCGCTATACTCGACCGCCACGACATTTCCTTCGATGGCGTTCTCGGCTCCGGCCGCGCAGGCGGCTGCAAGCATCACGGTCAAAAAGCCGATAATCCTTTTCATCATGGGGACCCCCGTAACGGCTCCCAGCGCCCACGATCATTTGTTCTTTATACCATATTTTCGCCAAGTCGGCCGGAGTCACACTGATGGTTTGTGACACAAGACCAATACGCGCCGTGGTACCATTAGCTGCGTCTTTCGGAATGGTTCTGTCGATACACAGGGTTGCTCGGCCCGTGCGGTCGAGTAAAGGGGGGCGTCGGCCAATGTGGAGTCGCGTCGGTTTATCCGGGCTTTTCTTTTCCTGCCTCCTTGTCCTTTCGGCTTGTGGGGAGGAAGAAGAACTGGCCCCGAGGCAGGTATCGCGTCCGGTCAAAACGGTTGTGATCGGAGAAGGCGAAAGCGGCGGCATTCGAACCTTTCCGGCACGCATCGAATCCAGTCGCAGGGCGGATGTTGCGTTCCGGGTTCCGGGTCGGGTCGAGGAGATCCTCGTGCGGGAAGGCGAGCGGGTCGAGGAGGGTCAGGTCCTTGCCAAGCTGGACCCTACGGACTACCAGCTCGTCGTGGACGACCGCCAGGCGACCCTCGACCGGGTGGAGAAGGACTTCGACCGCGCCAAGGAGCTGATCGTCACCGGCTTCATCCCGAGGCGGGACTACGATCGTATCGAATCCGAATTCAAGAGCGCGACGGCGGCTCTCAGACAGGCGATGGTGGATCTTTCGTACGCCACATTGCGCGCTCCTTTCCAGGGAGAGCTCGCGAGGCGATATATCGAGGCGTTCGAGGAAGTGGAGGCGAACCAGGTGGTTTTCGCCCTACGCGATATCTCGCTTCTCGAGGTCAAGTTCGACGTGCCGGAACAAATAATGATCCGGTTGCAGGAGGCGGATGAAGGTGATCAGGCCCCCGATCCCGACGTCTTCGTCTCTTTCGATGTGGCGCCCGAGAACGTGTACGAGCTCGAGTTCAAGGAAATAGCCGCGACCGCCGATCCCTCGACCCAGACCTTCGAAGCCTCCTTCACCATGACGGCGCCCGAGGACCTCAGGGTCCTGCCGGGCATGACCGCCAACGTCCTTGTCGACCTGAGCCGCCAGCTGGGAAGCAGCGAAATCACGTACGTACCCGTGGAAGCGGTCATTTCGTCGAACGACCTGGAGGCGCGGGTGTGGATCGTCGATGAGGACACCATGACCGTCGCCCCGCGAGCCGTGA
>JBHICL010000394.1:0-3550 GCA_046759605.1 Alphaproteobacteria bacterium
TCGGCGAGATTTGGATGGAGTGACGATCGTACGCAGGAGGAAGCTCGAGCCGAAGAATTGGCCCACAAAGCCTTGAGCATCGATCCTTCCCACGGCGGACCATACAATCTCCTTGCGAACATTTCTTTGCAACGAAGACAATATGATGAGGCGATCGCTTATGGCGAGAAGGCTGTTGCCCTCGCACCAAACAATTCGTCACTAGTGGCGCTCTTGGGAAGGACGTTGGTTTATGCGGGACGACCAGACGAAGCGCTCCCACTGATCGAGCAGGCAATTCGCCTCAGCCCAAACACACCCCCCAACGTGCTGCGCTTCGAGGGTCAAGCCTACCACGCCATGGGGCAATATGAAGAGGCGATAGTGGCGTTCGGGCGCGCCCGCGCGCGCAATCCCAAAGGCGTGCTTCCCCTCGTTTGGCTGGCGATGACTTACGCCGATATGGGTCGGATGAAGGAGGGCCGCGCCATGGCCCAAGAGGTCCTCAAGCTAGATCGCAATTTCTCGGCGAAGAGGTTTGTGAATGGACTAACTTTTAAAGATCACACCAAGATCGAACGAGCTCTCACCACCTTGCGACAACTCGGGTTGCCCGACTGAGGCTCAAGTAGGCCGGAAGTCGCCTTATGACTATGAACGGCTGTTCGCGCCGGCCCACCGGCACGTCCGGAAAGTGGTGCAGACCGGAAGGTCAGTGTTTCGGGTCTCGTGCCAGAGGATCTGCGCTTGTGCGGCGCCATTCCGCTGGGGAAAGGCCGGTAACTTTCTTGAAGGTGCGGCTGAAGGCGGCCTCGGAGCGGAAACCGACCTGTTCGCCAACAGCCGCCACCTTAGTAGCGCCGTCTGCTAACATCCGTGCCGCGAGCTGCATGCGCCACAGCGTCAGATAGCGCATCGGTGTCTCGCCGACACAGCGGGCGAAGCGTTCCGCCAGTATCGTGCGGGAGACGCCGGCCGCACGGGCTAGCGCATCGAGCGTCCAATTCTTTGCCGGCTCGGCGTGAAGCAGGGTCAGCACGCACCCGACCTTCGGATCGCGGAGGCCCGCCAGCCAACCAGGCGCGTCCGCCGAGAGCGTTTCCAGATGGCGGCGTAATAGTTCGACGAACATCAGCTCACAAAGGCCCAACCGAATGCTCTCACCGCCAGCATGCGGCGTCCGTATTTCTGTCATGGCGAGGTCAATCAACTGATCGAGGAGGTCTGCATGACCGCCACTCGGACGGCGAATGTTCAGGATCGGCGGAAGGGCGGCGAACAGTGGGTTAAAAGGACTCAGGTCGCAGCCGAGAAAGCCGCAAACAAACTTTGCCTTCGGGGGCTTGCCGCCGCCTTCAGGGATGACGAACGGCAGTTTACCAGCGGCGAGGTCGCGGAAGAACTGCAGGGTCTGCTCACTGTCCAGTTCTGGGGGGACACCCGGCGCGCTCAACATGCGATAGGGATCGGCGCGGGGGAAGACGACGATATCGCCGGCATCAAAGGCGATCGGCTCGATTCCTGATATGCTGGCCAGGCCCTGGCCTTCCACAGCCACATGGTACGAGACGATATGTCGTGCGCTTGGCAAGATGATGTCAGCGTAATCCCTCGCATGGGGAACCTCGACGCACCAGGGGCTCGTCGCGTCGATCATGAAAAAAAGCGCGCCCTTGAGCTTCACCGTCCGCAGCACGTCTGATAGCGGATCGAAGTTTCCAACAGGCGCTGCGGCATGCGTTTCGGACGCTTCGGCAAGTGTTCCGGACGGCTGGTCATGGTCGATCGGCATAGCTCTTCCCTAGACTTCCAGGCGATTGGCTTCTCGCAAGAGTAGGACCCGGAACCGCAATCGGAAAGGTATCACCATGAACGTGACGACGACAGAACGGCCGCCGGCCGAGATCTATGATGAGAAGTTCGTGCCTGCCCTTTTCGGGCCCTGGGGACCCGTCGTGTCAAACGCAGCTAGCGTCGCGCCTGGGCAAGTGGTCCTGGATGTCGCTTGTGGCACCGGAGCGCTGACACTTGCGGCCGCCGCAATCGTTGGCCCAAACGGCCGGGTCACGGGCCTCGACGCCAATCCCGAGATGCTGGCCGTCGCGCGGCGCAAAACCGTTGACATCGACTGGCGTGAGGGACAGGCCGAGAACCTGCCCTTCGACGACGCGAGCTTCGATGCCGTCGTCAGCCAGTTCGGCTTCATGTTCTTTGACGACCGCGCGCGGGCCCTTTCGGAGATGATGCGCGTTTTGAAGCCAGGGGGGCGTCTGGCAGTAGCGGTCTGTGGCGCAGTAGAACGTTCGCCCGGCTATGCGGCCTTTGCCAAGTTGTTGGACCGGCTGTTCGGCGAGGAGGTCGGCAACGCCTTCCGCGCTCCGTTCGTGCTGGGCGATGCTGATGACCTTCGCCAAATAGCGGCAGCCGCTGGAATTGAAGACGCTTCAATTCAAGAGCGCAACGGTGCTGTACGCTTCCAATCCATCGCCGAACTGGTGGCCACAGAGCGGGCTTGTGTCTGGACGCTTGGTGGCATCCTTGACCAGGACCAGTTCGACCTGTTGCTACGGGAGTCGGAGCAGGCATTGCGGCCCTTTGCCGACAGCGACGGAATGGTCAGTTTCGACATGCCGGCCCTGATCCTTACGGCCCGCAAGATCGACTAAGAATGGCCGATCTCCGCTACTGGCAAGCACGCGCGATGATAGCTGAACGTGGCCATTTGGCTACTACGAGATTGGCCGCTCCTGGCTACATCCGGCTGTTCGCGCTGGCCCACCGGCACATCTGGAAAGTGGCGGAAACCGGACGTGCTTCGGGCAAGGGGTCAACCACCACTCCTGACCCTAGGCGACATCGCGTCCGCTCCATGAGCTTGTTAGACGTCAGCCCCCCTCGGTCATTTTCACAAGGGCAAAGGCATGCGCCAGCATGAACAAGGGAACCGTAAAGTTCGGAGCCAAGACCATGGGAAACCTGAAGACGATCGAAGCGTCGGGATGTCCGTGGTAGATTCGAAATGGTGAGGGCACGGAAAAAAACATCGAGATACCGGCACCCAGGAATACAGAGAATCCAATCAAATGCCAGGCGAAGAGGAAATCCTGTGCGAGTAGTCCATTGCTGGCCACCAAGGTGACGGCCACCGCGCTTACGGCGAACAGAAAATCCGGCAAGGATCCCAAGATCACGAAGTGCAGCGGCAGCTGCCGCTGGAGGTATTTGATGATCGTTCCGATGGCAAGCAGTCGAAGGATATGGATGGAGGCCAACTCGCGGTCCGTCGTCGCGGTCGCGGCACCAGCGAGCCCTTCCCTCGCGGCTGGGACGGCGCCAAACACCAAGGTGGCGAAGGCTACGACCATGATGGCTCCCACGAGGTTGGATAGCCGTCGGGTGTGCTTTAGGAAGAAGCCGCGACGGCCGCTGTAGATCACGAGTCCCAGCCATCCTAGCATCACCACAATCCATGCGATGACTGTGGTCGTATACGCAGGAGTCGCGTCGACTGTGCGAAGAAGCCAGTATGAGATCCACACCAGCTCCGTCATTCCGAGCCATACAATCAGCG
>JBHICL010000395.1:0-3543 GCA_046759605.1 Alphaproteobacteria bacterium
CCGACAGCCGCAAGCTGGCGCTCGAAGCGGCGATCGTGGCGGGACTTTGACCGCGACCTCGGTGGGCGTCGGACCTATCGCCGGCGGAGACTGGCGGGGTCGGTGGGTGGAGAGTTTCCTGGAGATGCTCGCGGCCGAGAGAGGCGCCGCTCGGAACACGCTGGAGGCGTACGCGCGCGATCTCGACGACTACGCGAGATTCCTCGCCCGAACGGGTGTGCGACCGGAACACGCCGAGGCGGCTTCCCTGAGAGCCTACCTGGCCGCCCTCGACGAAGCCGGCATGGCGCCGGGGACTGCCGCGCGGCGGCTTTCAGCGCTGCGCCAGTTCTACCGTTTCCTCTATTCCGAGGGCGTCCGCGAGGACGATCCCACGAGCACGATCGTGAGCCCGCGCCGGGGCCGTTCGCTGCCCGCGGTTCTGAGCGAGTCCGACGTGGACGATCTCTTGAAGGCCGCGCGCGCGGGAGGCGGTGCGAAAGGGCTGCGACTGTGGGCGCTCATGGAGCTTTTGTATGCCGCGGGTCTGCGCGTGTCCGAACTCGTGAGCCTGCCACTCGCCGTGGTTGCACGCGATCCGGAAGTCCTCGTAATACGCGGCAAGGGTGGCCGGGAGCGCCTGGTGCCGGTAAACCAACAGGCGCGCAGGGCCGTGCGCGCCTATGTCGAGCGCCGGCACGAACTGCTTCCGCCCGGCGTCGCGTCCCCCTGGCTGTTTCCCGGTCGTGGCGGCGGGCACCTGACCCGTCACCGTTTTGCCCAACTCCTCAAGGAACTGGCGGTAGAGGCCGGGGTTGCACCCGCGAAAGTGAGTCCCCATGTGCTCCGACATGCCTTCGCCAGTCACCTGCTCAACCGCGGGGCGGATCTGCGTACGCTCCAGGCCATGCTCGGGCATGCCGACATTTCCACGACCCAGATCTACACCCACGTCCTGGAGGAGCGGTTGCACCGGCTTGTCGGTGAGCATCACCCGCTCGCAAGCCCTGGACGCGCCCAACGAAAAGAGCGCGATTGTTGACATTATCGCACCGCCGCCGCATGTAACCAGCCGCACCACGGGGCGTGCCTGTTTGTGGTCCGCGCGGCAGCGGTGGCGAACGGGATGGCACGCCTGCCGGCCGACGGCGGTCCCTGCGCCCGCGTCACCGGACGAGCCAGCCGTGGGATGAACGTTCCGGATAACGGCAGTGCGTAACTTCCTGGACTTCGAGAAGCCTATCGCCGAACTCGAGGGCAAGATCGAGGAGCTCAGGCACCTCTCCGATAATGGCGACATGAACATCGCCGAGGAGGTTTCCAAGCTTCAGGCCAAGGCCGACCGATTGCTGCGCCAAACCTATTCCAAGTTGAGCGCGTGGCAAAAGGTGCAGGTGGCCCGGCACCCGGACCGGCCTCACTTCGAGGACTACGTCGGCAACTTGATCGAGGACTTCACCCAACTGGCCGGTGACCGCGCGTACGCCGAGGACACGGCGATCGTTGGCGGACTGGGCCGGTTTCGGGGCTACTCGGTGGTTGTCATCGGCCATGAGAAGGGGGCCGACACCGAAAGCCGGCTGCGCCACAACTTCGGCATGGCCCGGCCCGAGGGGTATCGCAAGGCGCGCCGGCTCATGGAATGCGCCGACCGCTTCGGCCTGCCGGTGATCTCCCTGGTGGACACTTCGGGGGCGTATCCCGGGGTTGGCGCGGAGGAGCGCGGCCAGGCGGAGGCCATCGCGCGCTCCATCGAGACATGCCTCAACATTCGCGTTCCCCTGATCTCGGTCATTATCGGCGAGGGGGGCTCGGGCGGGGCCATAGCCATAGCCGCCGCCAACACGGTGCTGATGCTCGAGCACGCGGTCTACTCGGTGATATCTCCCGAGGGGTGTGCCTCCATCCTGTGGCGCAACGGCGATCACGCGGAGGAGGCCGCCGAGGCGTTACGGCTGACGGCCCAGGACTTGAAAGAGCTCGAGGTCATCGACAACGTGATCGAAGAGCCGCTGGGGGGCGCTCATCGCGGCAAGGAAGAGACCACCCAGCGCGTGGGAGACGTCGTGGAAAGCACCCTCAAGGAGCTGGTCGGCATCGAGGGCGGGGTCCTGCGCGCGCGACGGCGCGAGAAATACCTCAACATGGGGAAGAACGGGCTCGCCTGAGTCGCGGACCGGCGCCGCCCTTTCGCCCGGCTCCGGCGGGTTACCTGAGCTTTCCGTGACAATGCTTGTATTTGCGCTCCGAGCCGCACGGGCAGGGAGCGTTGCGCGGCACCTTGCCCCAGGTGAGTGGATCGCGGGGGTCGATAACAGCTGCCGCCGCGGTTCGCCGCGGCATACGCGGCCCCGGACGGGGAGCCGTGGCGACACCGGTGGTCCCCGTGGCCGGCAGGGCCTCCGCGTCGGCGTACTGGTCGAGCTGCTGGTGCTCCGCGTGCATGGGCACCCGGCGCTCGGGCAGCGGCACCGGCTCCGGCCGGCTCACCTGGATCTCCAGGTGGCTCAACACCAGCGTGATGCTCTCGCGAAGCCGGTTCAGCAAGTCTTCGAACATCTCGAAGGCTTCGCGTTTGTACTCGTTGAGCGGGTTCCTCTGCGCGTATGCACGCAGGCCGATGCCCTGGCGCAGGTGATCGAGCCGCAGCAGGTGATCCTTCCAGTTCTGGTCGAGGAGCTGCAAGAGAAGTGTCTTCTCCGCCATGCGCATGAGCTGCGGGCTGTACTTCCGCTCCTTCTCCTCCATTTTGTCGCTGAGTTTCTGGTCGATGCGGTCGCGGATCTCCTCATCGGCGATGCCCTCTTCCTTGGCCCAGTCCGTCACCGGCAGGTCGAGGCCGAAGATCCGCAACGTTTCCTCGTGCAACGCGTTGGTATCCCATTGCTCGGCGAAGGCCTTTTCCGGAATGCACCGCCCAACCAGCTGGTCCAGGACCTCCTCCCGCATGGCCTTGACCGTTTCCGAGACGTCGTCGGTACGCATGAGGTCCTTGCGTTGTTCGTAGATGACCTTGCGCTGGTCGTTCATGACATCGTCGTACTGGAGCAGGTGCTTGCGCATCTCGAAGTTGCGCGCCTCCACCTTTTGCTGCGCCTTTTCGAGCGCCTTGTTGATCCACTTGTGTACGATGGCCTCGCCTTCCTCCAGCCCGAGCTTTTGCAGCATTCCGTCCATGCGCTCGGAGCCGAAGATGCGCATCAGGTCGTCTTCCAGCGACAGGAAGAACTTCGACCTGCCGGGATCTCCCTGACGTCCCGAGCGTCCGCGCAGCTGGTTGTCGATACGGCGGCTCTCATGTCGTTCCGTGGCGAGGATGTAGAGACCGCCGGCCTCGATGACCTTCCTCTTGGCCGCCTCCACCTCAGCGCGGATCGTCTCTTCACCGCGCGCGCGCCCGGCTTCGTCCTCGACGCCCTCGAGCTCCTGCTTGACGCGCATATCGACGTTGCCGCCAAGCTGGATGTCGGTGCCCCGGCCGGCCATGTTGGTGGCGATGGTCACCGCCCCTGGTCGACCGGCCTGGGCAATGATGTAGGCCTCCTGCTCGTGATAGCGGGCGTT
>JBHICL010000396.1:0-3541 GCA_046759605.1 Alphaproteobacteria bacterium
GACGATTCGAAGCTGCGCGACGTGTTCCTCAGCCAGCCCGGGCGCTATCTGCCGCTCTGCGGCACGTTCACCCAGGACGTGATGCGCGGGCCCTCGCCTCTGAGCGTCGCCCAGCGCGAGCTCATCGCCGCCTACGTCTCCCGGCTCAACGCGTGCCGCTACTGCGCCGGTGTGCACACCGCCGTCGCCGAGGACAACGGTGTCGCGGCGGGGACGGTCGAGGCGCTCATCGACGACCTCAATGCCGCCGACGTGGAACCGAAACTCGCGCCGATCCTCGCTTACGTGCGGAAGCTCACCGAGGCGCCGCACCGCATGGGCCGGGCCGACTATGACGCGGTCATGGCTGCGGGCTGGGACGAGCGCGCGCTCGGCGACGCCATCGCCATCTGTGCGCTCTTCAATTTCTTCAACCGCCTGGTCGAGGGGCACGGCATCAAGGGAACCGAGGAGGGCTTCGCTCAGTCGACCCGGTTCCTCAGCGAGTTCGGCTACGAGTCGTTCCTGCGCGAAGCGGCGGAGAAAGAGGCGTCGCGGTAGGTGGGAGGTCGCGCCATGCCCGAAGCCGAGGCGTTTGCCCCGGAACTGCTCGACGAGATCCGTGGCCGCTTCCACCACGTGGACTTCTGTCCGGTCACCGGCGCGCCGCGGATCTTCTTCGAGAACGGCGGCGGCTCCCTGAAGCTCAAGGACGCGCTGGCGGCCAATGCCGAGATCGAGGCGCTGCCGGACCAGGAGGCCCGCGACAACGACGCCTCCCGCTACCTCACGCGCGTGCTCGACGAGGGTCGCGAGGACCTGCACCTCTTCTTCGGCTCCGACGAGATCGGAGACGGGCGCGGGCAGGTGATCTCGGGCGAGACCGGGACACGGCTCCTCTACCGCCTGATCCGCTCGGTGGCGCTGGCGGCGCCGCCGGGGCCGGTCATCTCCTGTACCCTCGAGCACCCGGCCAGCCTCGACTCCGCCAAGCAATGGGCCCGAAACACCGGCCGCCCGTGGCACGAGGTGCCGTTCGACACGACGAACGGCACGGTGGACCCATCCCACTACGCCGCCGCCGTCACCCCGGACACCCGCATCGCCACCGTGATCCACACCAGCCACCTCACCGGCTTCATCGTCGACCTGCCGGCGATTACCGCGGCGATCCGGGCCACGGCGCCCGATTGCCATATCATTGTCGATGGCATCCAGCATGCTCCGCACGGCTCCATGCGTATCGCCGACTATGGCGTCGACGCCTACGTCTTCTCGCCCTACAAGGCCTACTCGCGGCTCTCTCTGGGCTTCGCCTGGCTCGGGGAGCGCATGGTGCGGGTACCCCACGAGCACATGCTCGGGCGCTCCCCCGACATCTGGGAGCTGGGCTCGCGGGACCCGGCTTTCTATGCCGCCCAGTCGAAGGTGATCGACTACTTCTGCTGGCTCGGCAGCCACTTCACCCAAGCGAGCGACCGGAAGTCGCAGCTGCGTGCCGGCACCGAGGCCATGGAGCGACACGAGGCCTATCTCATCGACCTCCTGCTCCTCGGCGACGAGGCCCATACCGGGCTCGCGCGCATGAACGACGTGAGGATCGTCGGTCCGGCGCAACGCGAGGGCCGGGAAGGGATCGTCTCGTTCAACCTCGAAGGCATGCGCGCGCCCGAGCTCGTGCGCCGCCTCGCCGAGTACGGCATCCGCGTGCATGCGCGGATCTCCGACGCCTATTCCGGCCACATCCTTGGCGCGCTCGGCATCCCGGACTGCCTGCGCGTCTCCCTGTGCCATTACAACAGCCCCGAGGAGGTGCGGCGCTTCCTCGCCGCCCTGCGGGAGATCGCGGCCGGCCGTTAGCCGGGGCGCGCCGCCGTGCCCGCGGTCCGGTCCACCTCGACGCCGTAGTCCCTCCGGGCGCCCTCGACCGTGACGAAGCCGCTCTCCACGTCGTCGAGCACGCGCATCGGGTCCCGCTTCATCGGATCGCCGTAGCCGCCGCCCCCGGCTTCCCGGACGACGAGGGTATCGCCTGGCTCCAGCACCAGTCGTCCCTTGCCGCCGATCTCCTCGCCGTTGAGGATGAAGCTCCGGCGGGCACCGGGCTTGCCCCCACGGTGGCCCCTGGCCGGAAACTCGGTGCGCATGCCGAACATGAACACCGTGATGGGCCGGCCGGAGGTGTTGGCGATCTCGGCGAGCTGGCCCACGCCGCCCCGGAACTCGCCCGGCCCCCCCGAATCCGGAAGCAGAGAACGCCGCACCACCGTCGCCCCGGTCTCGTTCTCCCAAACCTCGCTCGCGACGACGGCGTTGTTGGTCGGCGAAGGCGTTGTGTGATGTCCGTCGAGTCCCGCCATGGCGCCGAGGCCACCGGCGAGGAAGTACTGGACCGCGTTCATTCGGCCGTCCGGCGCCGTGGCGTGGACGATGAAGAGCGACGCCATGCCCGAATCCGCCTGCACACGGTCGGGCACCGCATCGGCCAGCGCCCCCATGAGGAGAGGCACGATGAACCAGCCGACCGAGTGGCGGCCGCCGGTGGGCGAGGGCCGCTGTGCGTTGAGTATGCAGCCGGGCGGCGCCGCGAGCTCGATCGGCGTGAGCGCGCCCTGATTGTTGGGGATGGTCGGGGTCGTCAGGCATTTGACGGTGTAGGTGACGAAGGCCCGGGTGTAGCAGAGCGGCACGTTGATCGCCTGGGGCACGGCGGCGCCGGTTCCGTCCAGGTCCACATGGATCCGATCGTCGCGGACCGTGACCGCGCAGGCGAGGGTGACGGGCTCGTCGACGGCCTCCACCTCGATGCGGTTCCCGTAGGTGCCGTCGGGGATGTCGCGGATGCGCCGGCGGATCGCGGCCTCCGACTGGCCGATGATCCCGGCGGAAACCTCGACCAGGTCGGCGAGGCCGTACTCGGCCATGAACTCGGCGATCAGGCGCTCGCCCACGGTGCAGCCCGAGACGTTGGCGAGCAGGTCGCCGGACACCAGCTCCGGCACGCGAACGTTGGCCAGGATCAGCCGGTGCAGATCCTGATCGGGCTCGCCGCCGCTATACAATTTGCATATCGGCAGAATGAGCCCTTCCTCGTAGACCTCGCGGTTGGTGACCGAGAGCCCGGCGCCACCGATATCGGGAAGATGGCTGATGGTCATGACGAAGGCGGCCAGCCTGCCGCCCGTGAAGACCGGGCGGGCCACACAGATGTCCGGCGTGTGACCGGTGCCGAGCCACGGATCGTTGGTGACCACCACGTCGCCAGGACGCCACGTCCCGGCGGGAAACCGCGCCAGCATGTGCCGCATGGTGAGCGGCGCCGTGCCGATGAACGCCGGCATGGAAAGGGTCGCCTGCGCGAGGGACCGGCCTTCCGCATCGAAGATCACGCAGGCCAGGTCCCAGGCCTCGCGCACACCGACCGAGAACGACGTGCGCACGATCGACAGCAGGATCTCGTCGGTGATGGCGACGAGCCGGTCCCACATGATCCCCAGGTCGACGGCATCGAGCCTGCTCATCGGTCCCGGCCCTCGAGCGCCACCCGGACCACGAGGTTCAT
>JBHICL010000397.1:0-3541 GCA_046759605.1 Alphaproteobacteria bacterium
GCGGTGCACGAGCTCGATCTCACCGTCGATGAGGGGAGCGTGTTCGCGCTCATTGGCGCGAACGGGGCCGGCAAGAGCTCGACGATCATGGCCATCGCCGGTCACGTGGACGT
This sequence comes from Alphaproteobacteria bacterium, assembly GCA_046759605.1. Classification (GTDB taxonomy): domain Bacteria; phylum Pseudomonadota; class Alphaproteobacteria; order UBA6615; family UBA6615; genus JBHICL01. The sequence continues at coordinate 114 of JBHICL010000397.1, forward strand.
TCAGTCGGGCCGTATCCGGTTCCGGGACAAGGACATCACGCGCGAGCCCGCCATGGCGCGGGTCAGGGCGGGCATTGCCGTCGTCCCGGAAGGTCGCCGACTGTTCCCGGACCTGAGTGTGGAGGAGAACCTGATCATCGGCGGTTACGCGTTGCCGGCCGCGCGCACCCCGGCCAACCGGGATCTGGTGTTCGATCTGTTTCCGCGGCTTGCCGAGCGCCGCATGTTACCGGCCGGCGCGCTCTCCGGCGGCGAGCAACAGATGTTGGCGATCAGCCGGGCGCTCATGGCCGAGCCGCGCATGCTGCTTATCGATGAGGTCTCTCTGGGGCTGATGCCGAAGATCGTGGACCAGTGTTTCGCCGTCATAGAAAGGCTGCGCGAGGACGGCATGACGGTGCTGCTGGTCGAGCAGAACACCGGCCGGGCGCTTGCCGTGGCCGAAAATTTCTGTGTTCTTGAGTCGGGACGCGCGGTCTACCGGGGAACAACGGAGGAGGCGCGTGGCAATCCGGCCTTGATCGACGCCTATCTCGGACTATCGACCGAGGCCGTGCCCCACGTATGAGGCGTTGCGGTCCGGGTTTGCTAAACTGTGGTCCTTGGCAGACACTGCTATCGCCAAGGGATTGAAAGGTCAGGGTGTTTTCTGGAGCGCAGCCCGTGGGCAGACCGTTGAGCCTCGCCGCCTCCGCCAAGGGAATGGACCGGTTCGTGGGTCTGGCGGCCCTCGCCGCGTCGGTGCTGCTGCTTCTGGGGTGGCTCATGCCGGTCATGACGGTGCACAAGCTCGTTTTCCTTTCCGACCGCTTCTCGCTCTGGGAGGCGGCGGTGAGCCTCTGGAGGTCGGATCAGTACCTGCTGTTCGCGATCATGGTCCTGTTCTCGGCCGTCCTGCCCTCCTTCAAGCTGCTGGTGGCGCTGTATCTGTGGTACGCCGCCGATTCGTCCAACCTGCGCATTCACCGCCTGGTTCGCTGGCTCAGCGAGTTTGCGAAGTGGTCGATGCTCGATGTGTTCGTCGTGGCCGTGAGCGTGGTCGCCATAAAGACCTCGTTCATAGCTGACGTTTTTGTGAGCGCGGGCTTCTATTTCTTCGTTCTCGCGGTCCTGTTGTCGATGGTCGTTGTGGGCCGGATCTCCGTGGTCTCCCGCAATCTCGCCGGACCGCCATGAGGCAGGGAACCCGCGACCGGCCGGCCGCGCGGATTTGTCAGATGTCGTGCACGCGGACCTGGCTGTGCTTGAGCAGTACGGTGCACGCGCGCTGCTCTTCTGTGCCGTCCCTCACCTGCACCCAGAGAAGGAGCCCCCCGCGGTCCACGTGATCCCCCAGTTCCCTCGCCAGGCGCTCGGGAAGCCAGTGGACGAGCATCCCCGCCAATGGCGCGGTCTCGTCCTCGGTGGCCTCGAGGAAACGGCGTGCAAGAGGCCCCGAAGTCGCCATGACCCTCCCGGCATCGGTACCGGCGGCAATGGGGACGACGGTGGCCGTGAGCCGGGCTCTTCTGTGGCCCGGGGCGAGGGGCGGCTCCGCCAGGTGTCCCTCGCCGGCGACGAGGCAGATGTCCGTGTCGTCGACGCCGGCTTGGGCGAGCTCTTCAAGCACCTGCTCCAGCTCGCGGGTGTCACGGAGCGTCGCGACCGCCAGTCGCAGTCGTGCTTTCACCATGGCGGAGCTTGAGGCCGGCCTCGCGGGGCGCGCGCTCGCGTCACACGCACGAACCGGAGCCGCAAAGAGAACCTTGCTCATCCGCTTCGGCGAGCTCGATAAGGCGACCGAAATCGACCAACTTGATCTGATTGGTTCGTAGCAGCCGTATCACGCCCGCGGCTTTGAGCCGCCCGAGTATGCGGCTCACGGTTTCCGTCGTGAGGCCCAGGAAGTCCGCTATGTCGGTCCGCGCCATCGGCAGGTAGATGACATCCGGGCCGTCTCCTCGGGTCTCGCTCTGGTCCGCGAGGTGGAGGAGGAAGGACGCGAGCTTCTCCACCGCCGACTTGCGCCCCAGCAACAGCATCTGATCCTGCGCCGCGACCAGGTCGCTCAGGGTGAGAGTGAGGAGGCGTCGCGCGACGCCTGGGTTCTCGTCCGCCAGGCGCGCCAGCTGTGAACGCCCGTAGCGGCGGAGGGTCACCGCGGTCACGGCTTCAGCCGTGTGGACGTAGCCATCGAGCGTCGCCAGGCCAAGAAACTGGCCAGGATAAACGAATCCCGTGACTTGCCGGCGACCATCCGGCGTAAGCTTGTAGAGCTTCAGGACGCCGTCGATGACCTCGAACAGGTGATCCGGCGAATCGTCTTCAAAGTAGATCGTTGCACCCGCGGGGTAGCTTTTTGCATGGCCCAAAGACGCAAGATCGTCCGGCTCGGCGACCGGAAGCGTGCGGCCGGCGATCGCGCCACGCACGAATGGCCGGTGAGTCTGGACACTTTCCATTGCGAGCATTGCTGCCTCCGTCTACGCCCTTACCCTCGGTAGTAGAGCTCGCGAATGTCACCGGTTGATGTCAGGAGCGCTGTGGTTTGGAAACAGAGTGCAACGCAGTGTCACGTTTCTTGACACGGGCGGGGGCGACCGAGGACCTTCCGCCGATGTCAAGCACAACTCCATCTGCTACGCTCTGGCCGGCCGGGGCGCCGCGGCGGGCTGGATATGGCCGGCTGACGTCGTGTCCGCCTGTCGTTTGGAGCGAGATGACTCGAAGCAGCCACATTGTCGTCGTCGACGACGATCCGCGCGTGCGGGACCTTCTGTGCCGCTATCTGAGCGAGGAAGGTTTCCGCGTGTCCGCCGCCGAGAACGGTGATGCGCTGCGCCGGCACATGGCCGGCTCGCGCGTGGATCTTGTCATTCTGGATCTCGTGATGCCCGGCGAGGACGGCCTCACCCTTGCGCGGGAGCTTCGCGCCACCTCGGGCGTGCCGATCATCATGGTGACCGGCAAGGGGGATGTGGTCGATCGCGTCGTCGGGCTGGAGATGGGCGCGGACGATTACATTGCCAAGCCGTTTCACTTGCGCGAGGTGCTGGCCCGCGTACGGACGGTGCTGCGACGGACGGCTGAAAGGGTGGACGCCCGATCCGGCGAGCGCGCGGAGGTGGGCGGTGACGACGTGGTCCGGTTCTCGGGCTGGCGCCTCGATCTGATCGGGCGTGAGCTGCGGGATCCGGACGACGTGGCGGTGCCTCTCACCACGAGCGAGTTCAACCTGCTCCGAGCCTTCGTCCAGCGGCCGAACCGCCCCCTGGACCGCGACCAGCTCATGGACCTGTTGCACGACCGGGACTGGACACCGTTCGACCGCAGCATCGATACGCTGGTAGGCCGGCTGCGCAAGAAGATCGAGAAGGACCAGAGGAAACCGGAAATCATCAAGACCGTTCGCGGCGTGGGCTACGTCTTCGCCGCCCGGGTCGAGCTCG
>JBHICL010000398.1:0-3535 GCA_046759605.1 Alphaproteobacteria bacterium
TTTCGTGGTTGGAGGCGGACCCAATATCATTCCCCGAAGCCGGGTCTCGCGTCCCGATCGCTGAGCGCGATCCACCCCCGCGGAGGCCGGCGCCCCCGGCCCGTTATCCAGCCGCTTGCGGCAGAGCGGAACCGGCTAGCGCACTCTTACTCCGCGGCGCCCTGTTCCTGGACCTCAATCTCCTCCTCCTCGGCCTGCTTTTCCGCCTGCAGCCGTTCCGCGGCCGCGGCGGTAATCTCGGCATCACGCGTGGCGGCGATCCGCTTGAGCCGGTTCATCACGTTGCCGGTTCCCGCCGGAATGAGCCGGCCCACGATGACGTTCTCCTTGAGGCCCTGCAGGCCGTCGATCTTGCCGTTCACCGCGGCTTCGGTCAGCACGCGCGTGGTCTCCTGGAACGATGCGGCAGAGATGAACGAGCTCGTCTGAAGGCTGGCCTTGGTTATGCCCTGGAGCACCGGCACCGCTTCGGCGGCCTTCAAGCCTTCCTCTTCCGCCTTGGTGTTGACGGCCTCGAACTCGACCTTGTCGACCTGCTCGCCGACGAGGAACGTCGTCTCTCCCGGGTCGACGATCTCGACCTTCTGCAGCATCTGGCGCACGATCACCTCGATGTGCTTGTCGTTGATGGTCACGCCCTGCAGGCGGTAGACGTCCTGGATCTCCTTGACCAGATAGGAGGCGAGCGCCTCTATCCCCATGACTTGCAGAATGTCGTGGGGAACCTTGTTTCCGTCCATCAGGTCATCGCCCTTCCGTACCAGGTCCCCTTCCTGGACAGAGATATGCTTGCCCTTGGGGATGAGGTACTCGGCCGGCTCCTGGCCGTTCGCCTGATCCTCCTCGTTCGGGACCACGACAATGCGACGTTTCGTCTTGTAATCCTTGCCGAATTCGATGCGGCCCGAGATCTCGCTGATGATCGCGTGGTCCTTTGGCCGACGCGCTTCGAACAGCTCCGCCACCCGCGGCAGGCCGCCGGTGATGTCGCGCGTTTTCGAGCTCTCGCGGGGCCTGCGCGCCAGGATGTCGCCGGCTTTCACGTGCTGGCCGTGTTCGACGTTGAGAATGGCGTCCACGGACATGAAGTGGCGGACATCGTGCCCGTTGGCGAGCTTCACGACCTCGCCCTTGCGGTCGCGCAAGGTTACGCGGGGTCTTAGCTCCGTACCCTTGGGCTGCTGCTTCCAGTCGACCACCACCTTCGAGGAGATGCCGGTCGTCTCGTCTATGGCCTCGCGCATCGACACGCCCTCAATGAGGTCGACGTAGTTGGCGAAGCCCTCTTTCTCGGTGATGATCGGAGTCGTGTAAGGATCCCACTCCGCGAGCGTCTCGCCCTTCTTGACGGCGCTTCCGTCCTCGACCAGGAGGCGCGCTCCATAGGGCAGACGGTGCCGTGCACGCTCGCGGCCCTGGCTGTCGATGAGCACCAGCTCGGTGTTGCGCCCCATCACGATAGGCACGCCGTCGCTGTTGTGGACGATGTTCTTATTCTCCACCTGGAGCGTCGTGTCGATGACGGCTTCGATGCTCGACTGCTCCATCGCCCCCTGGGCGGCTCCGCCGATGTGGAAGGTGCGCATCGTAAGCTGAGTGCCCGGCTCGCCTATCGACTGGGCGGCGATCACACCGATCGCCTCGCCGATGTTCACCGGCGTGCCGCGCGCAAGATCGCGGCCATAGCAGGCGGCGCACACCCCGCCCCGGCTCTCGCAGGTGAGCACCGAGCGGATGAGGACAGCCTCGATGCCGGCGGTTTCTATCGCCTCCACGCGCTCTTCGTCGATGAGCTGGCCGGCGCCCACCAGGACATCGCCGCTCAGGGGATCGACCACATCCTGCGACGCCGTTCGCCCGAGGATGCGCTCCGCCAGCGAGACGATAACGTCGCTGCCCTCGACCACCGCTCGGATGGTCAAACCGTTTTCGCTGGCGCAATCGGGCTCGACGATGATGCAGTCCTGCGCCACGTCAACCAGGCGACGCGTCAGGTAGCCGGAGTTCGCGGTCTTGAGTGCCGTATCGGCCAACCCTTTCCGGGCGCCATGCGTGGAATTGAAGTATTCCAGCACGGACAGGCCCTCTTTGAAGTTCGAAATGATCGGCGTCTCGATGATCTCACCCGAGGGCTTGGCCATGAGCCCGCGCATGCCCGCCAGTTGGCGAATCTGCGCCGCCGAGCCGCGGGCGCCGGAATGCGCCATCATGAACACCGAGTTCAGGTTGCCTTCGGGATCGGTGCTCTGCATCTCGCGCATCATTTCGTCGGCGACGTTGTCCGTGCAGTGCGTCCAGGCGTCGACGACCTTGTTGTACTTCTCGCCCTTGGTAATGAGGCCGTCCTGGTACTGCTGCTCGAAATCTTTCACGCGCTTCGTGGTCTGGCTGATCAGCTTTGGCTTGTCCACGGGGATCACCAGGTCGTCCTTGCCGAACGAGATGCCGGCCTTGCAGGCGGAGTTGAAACCCATGTTCATCAGCCGGTCGGCGAAGATGACCGTCTCCTTCTGCCCGCAGTGGCGGTAGACGACGTCGATCACCTGGCTGACCTCCTTCTTGGTCAGCAGGCGGTTGACGAGCTCGAAGGAGACCTTGGTGTGGTGGGGTAGGATCTGTCCCAGCAGCATGCGGCCGGGCGTAGTCGTGACCCGTTTGACCTTGGCGTTGCCGTCCTGGTCGACGGTCTTCAACCTCGCCTTGATGCGCGAATGTAGCGAGATGTCGCCCGTGTCGATGGCATGCTCGATCTCGCCCACGGAGGTGAAGCACGGCAGGCGCGTCGCTTTGAGCTTTCCGGCCTTGACCGCCTTGTAGAGCGTGGCCGCGTCATCCCCCTCGATTCGCGTACCAGGGTTTGCCGGATCGTAGAGGTCGATCTCCTCGCCGGCCAGAGCGGCCGCCAGGGCCTCCTCGGAGTCGATGCCCACCTCGGGCCCCGAGGGGTCGGGCCGTTCGTAGCTCAGAAAGTAGAGGCCGAGCACGATGTCCTGCGACGGGACGATGATGGGCTTGCCGTTGGCGGGGCTGAGGATGTTGTTGGTGGACATCATCAGCACGCGCGCCTCGAGCTGGGCTTCGAGCGACAGAGGTACATGGACCGCCATCTGGTCGCCGTCGAAATCAGCGTTGAACGCGGCGCACACGAGCGGATGGAGCTGGATCGCCTTGCCCTCGATGAGCACCGGCTCGAACGCCTGGATGCCGAGCCGGTGCAGGGTCGGCGCCCGGTTGAGAAGGACCGGGTGCTCGCGTATCACCTCCTCGAGGATGTCCCAGACCTCCGGACGCTCCTTCTCGACCATGCGCTTAGCCGCCTTGATGGTCGTCGCATAGCCGTAGAGCTCGAGCTTGTGATAGATGAACGGCTTGAACAACTCGAGCGCCATCTTCTTCGGCAGGCCACATTGGTGCAGCAGCAGTTCCGGGCCGACGACGATGACGGAGCGGCCCGAGTAGTCGACGCGCTTGCCCAGCAGGTTCTGGCGGAAGCGGCCCTGCTTGCCCTTGAGCATGTCGCTCAGGGACTTGAGCG
>JBHICL010000399.1:0-3525 GCA_046759605.1 Alphaproteobacteria bacterium
CCTCTGCTCCTGGCAGCGTGCGCCTCGTCCAGCGGCTCGGTCCTGATGAGAAATCCCGAAACGGGGCAGGTCGCCCAGTGCGGCCCCTACGCCGGGTATGCGGAATACAGCAACGCGCTTGCGGCGGCCGAGCTGCGTAGTTGCGTCGGCGATCTCCGCGACGAGGGATTCGAGCAGGTACAGTAGGTTCATGGGCGCGCCCGGGGCCGCGACGAGCCGGCCGTGGTCCGTATCCACGCCGGGTGTGAGACACGATCGCGGTTTCAGGTGTTCGTAACCGGCCTGGTGGCCGCTGCGTTGCGCAGCGTCTCGGTCATGCGCACCGCCGCAATCAGCCCGGATCCGAATGTCAGCCCCGCGATGAGCCACATGGCCGCCGGGACGCTGACGATGTCCGCCACCGCCCCCGCGATGACCGCGCCCACCGCGTAGCCGAGATCGCGCCACAGGCGGTACACCCCCACCGCCGACGCGCGCCAGTTCGGATGGGCCGTGTCCCCGATGGCAGCCAGTAAGGTCGGGTACACCAACGCGGTTCCTGCGCCCAGGAGTACGGCGCCCAAGGCGAATACCCAGTACTGAGACGACGCCGCGATCACCGCGATCGCCACCGCCTGCAGCCACATCCCGCCGACGATGAGCGGCTTGCGGCCGACGCGGTCGGACAGCGCGCCCGCGAAAAGCTGCCCCAGGCCCCAGACGCCCGGGTAGATGGCGGCAAGAAGGCCAATCTGTTTGAGATTCAGGCTGGCGGCCGCGAAGACGAGGGGAAAGAGCCCCCAGGCCATGCCGTCGTTGAGATTGTTGACGAGTCCGGCCTGGCTCACCGAGGACAGGTTGCGGTCGCTAAGAGACGTCCGGGCAAATACCTGGCGCTGGGTGAGCGTGTCCTCGGGCACCGGGTCGTCGGTGACGGCGCTTTCGTGGCGGACGTGATGATGCGTTTCCCGGACGACGGCGGCCGACAACAGCAAGCCCGCCACGACAAAACCGACGCCGAGGTAGAAGGGCTCGGGACGCAGACCGTAGACCTCGGCGACATACCCGGTGGCGAGGGCGGCGCCGGCCACCGCCAGGTAGCCCGCGGATTCATTGAACCCCATCGCCAGCCCGCGTTGCTTCGGACCGGCGAGGTCGATCTTCATGATCACGGTCGTCGACCATGTCAGCCCCTGGCTGGCCCCCAGCAGCACGTTGGCGAACAGCACCCAGTTCCAGGAGGGCGCCCACATGAGCAGAAACGGCACGGGGGTGGCGACGAGCCAGCCTGTTACCAGCACCGCTTTTCGGCCGTAGGTATCGGAGAACCGACCGGCGAAGTAGTTGGTGAACGCCTTCACCACGCCGAAGACAACGATGAACGACAGCACCGCCGAGCGCGCGGCCAGGAAGAACTCTTCCTCGGCGATCTTCGGCAGGATGCTGCGCTCCATGCCCACCATGGCGCCGACGAAGGCGTTGACCACGACGAGAAGGGTGAATTGAGCGAGATTGGCCCTGATTCCGAGGGACACGCCGCTTAGCGCGTCCTCCGTACTGTTTTTCACTATGCGCGCCCTCGATTGAAGCGGAGAACGGTTTCCATTTCGGTCGGCTTCGGTGGAATCTGCGCGCTCAGCTCCTCGACGAAAGCATCACGGTCCATCATCAGGATCGGGTTGAAGCGCTTTTCGAACGCGATCGTGGTGGCGGGCTTGCCGCTCATCCCGGCCCCGCAGGCCGAGCCGGCGAAGTGCGCTGGATAGACCTCCACCGTTTCGGGAAGCGTCAGAATCTTCCCGTGCAGGCTCTCGTACAGCTCCGCCGCATTCTCGCGCTCCCGACCGGGCAGATCCGGCCGTCCGACCGAACCCACGAACAGCGTGTCCCCCGTGAGAACGAACCATGGCTCGGGGCCGCGCCTGAGATCGCGAACCACGAGGCAAACGCTTTCCGGTGTGTGTCCTGGCGTGTGCAGGACCTGCACCCGCGTGTTGCCGAGCTCGACCTCCTCCCCGTCATCGAGCGGTTCGAATGTGAAATCCACGCTCGCGGAGCGGTGAAGACAGTACGCGCCCCCGACGCGCTCGGCCAGGGCACGGCCGCCGGAGCGGTGGTCCGCGTGCACGTGCGTGTCGATGACGTGGGTGATGCGCATGCCTTTCTCTTCCGCGAACGCGACATACTCATCGAGGTCACGCTCCTGGGGATCGACCACGGCGCACTTGGCCTGCGAGGCGCAGCCGAAGAGATACGCCGCGCAGCCGGTCTCGTAGTAGTAATAGGGCTTGAAGATCATGGGTTTACCTCCCCGGGACGTTCGACCGGCAGACCTTTGGCTCGCCAGTCGGGGACACCGTCGTCGAGCCGTGACGCCTTGAAGCCATGAGCGCGTAGGATCTCGACCGCCTCGAGCGCCATCACGCAGTAGGGTCCACGACAGTAGGCGACGATCTCCCGGTCGGTTGGCAGATCGACGAGACGGCGCTCGAGCTCTGCAAGCGGCACCGAGATGGCGCCGGCAATATGCCCCGCCCGGTACTCCTCCGCCGGGCGCACGTCGAGGACCGTCACCTCGCCGCGCCGCACCCGGTGCAGCAAGGCTTCCCGGTCCACCGCTTCCATGGCCCCGCGCTCTACGAGAAACGCGTGCGTGACACGGTCGACCTCGACGAGGCGCGATCGGGCCAGATCCCGAATCGCCAGGTAAAGGGTGGAGACCTCATCGCTGGCCAACCGGTAGGTCACGAAGGCCCCCTCCCTCTCCGTCTCGACCAGGCGTGCGGCACGGAGCACCTGGAGGTGGTGCGAGGTGTTGGCGAGGCTCTGACCAACCTGCCGCGCGAGAGCGTCGACGGTGCGGGGACCCTGGGACAGCAGGTCGAGCAGCTCCAGGCGACGGGGGCTCGCGATGGCCTTCCCGACACGGCCGAGCTGCTCGTAGATCGCATCCTTGTAGCGGCGTGCGGTTGTCGGCATGGCTCAAGAGATCAAATGATCATTTGATCCCACCGATGTCAATAGGGCGAGAGCGGCGTACTCGCGCGCGGCCGGTAGGCGCCGCCATCGGGGAAACCGCGGCGTCCCCTGTGGGCGCGCGCTGGTTTCCTCATTGGAGGTATGCCGGCGTGGAAACGCCGCATAACGTCTGCGACCAACGTTCCGATGCCGGTGGCAGGTATTTTGGGTCATCGAACGGGCACAGGCGTTCGGCCTCGGAGCGGCCGGACCGGGAATGATGCGAGGAAGCGCGCTTATGGTCTCATCGAACGTTGCACCGCGGCGTATCCTATGGTTGGCGTCATCGGCGATCTGGGTGCTTGCCGCCTGTGGTCAAACCACGGCAGTGAACGAGCGGGCGCCGGCACAGCAGGTCCAGGCGTCGGCATGGCAGGAGAATTTCGATGCCGGCACGGATGCCTACCATGCCGGCGACTATGTCCTTGCCGAGGACAAGCTCCAAACCGCCCTTCGCCTGAGCAGCCGGTACCAGAACCGCGACGCCGTGGAGGGCCTGACTCTGAACCAGCTCGGCGCCGTTTATCT
>JBHICL010000400.1:0-3513 GCA_046759605.1 Alphaproteobacteria bacterium
CCGCCGACGACGACCGTCGTCTGGTACTCGCGGCAATACGCGCCGGTCGCATGGTCGCGCCCCTCCCGGGTCGGCGTCACGGACCCGTAATGGCCGGTGTCCGGGTTGCTCCAGGTCACGCTACTGCCGACCGGCACGTGGTGAGCCTGCTGTGCCGCTCGCTGGGCGTAGAGCCGGTCGGCCCGGTCGAGGGAGGCGCCCACCTCGCTGCCGACGAACGCGCCGACGAGGGTGCCGATCGCCGTCATGGCCAGCTGGCCCCGGCCGTCGCCGAACTGGGCCCCGGCAACCGCGCCGGCGGCGCCGCCAATGAGTGTTCCGGCTGTCTGCTTCTGTCCCGCCCCCGTCGTCTGGCAGGCCGTGAGCACCACCGCCGCGGCGAAGAGGGATATCAGTGTCTTGCGTGTCATCTTGGTTTTCCTTTGCTTGTGACCGGTCCGCGGCGAATCAGTAGGTCACGACGTAGTTGCCGGCGCGCCGGTGATGGTGTCGCCCGCCCATGGGGGGCACGTACATCGGGTGATGGGGTCGCGGTTGGACCCTCCAGGGGGGCGGATGATGAGTGAAGTGGCGATGGACGTGCGGCCGGTGAAAGTGCCGATGGCGTTGTCGGTAATACGGGCAGTGCATCCCATAAAAGCCGTGCCCGAAGCGGTGGCCACGGGCCGCCACCGGTGGCCGAGGGAAGCGGTAAGCGTAGCCGTAGCTGTGGACCCTCACACCGTTGTCTTGGATGCTCAGCACGATACGGGAGCCGCCGTGACCCGAGCGATGGGCCTTGTAGCCGTCGGCCTTGGCCGTTCCGCCGAACGGCGCGCTTCCGACCGCCGCAGCCAAACCGAGCGCCAGAGCCATCGACCGTAGTCCGCGTGGCCGCCTTGCAAGAACCCCAAACATGGCCAGTTCCTCTTTCGGTTACCGTCATGTGCAAGGCTAGCCGGGGCGGGCTGAAGTGAAGCTGAACCGGCCGTTCATCCGGCGTTCATCTGTCGGCGCTGTCGGTGATCGAATTTCCGCGGCTACTTGGCCGCCGCCTCCGCGGCCGGCAACGTAAGCTCGGCCAGGAGCCCGCCGGCTTCCGCGCGACCCAGCCGCAGCCCGCCGCCGTAGAGACCCGCGATGTCACCGACGATCGCCAGTCCGAGACCGGTCCCCGGGACGTTCTCATCGAGCCGCGCGCCGCGGGCCAGGACGCGCTCGTACTGCGCTTCGTCGAGCCCCGGTCCGTCGTCCTCGAAGATGAGCCGGACGTTCTCGCCCACGCGACGCACCCTCAGGCTCGCCTTCGTCGCGGCCCACTTGCAGGCGTTGTCCAGGAGATTGCCGATCATCTCCTCGAGGTCCTGACGCTCACCGCGGAACGCAAGCTCCGGTGGGCAATCGAGCTCGATGCGGATCCCGCGTTCGGCGTGGATGCGGCCGAGGGCCCGCCGCAGGTCCGCCGCGACCTCGGATACAGAGGTCCGCGCACCGAGGGCCGTACCTGTCGCCGCGGTGCGCGCGCGGGCGAGATAATGGTCGACCTGACGCCGCATGTGCTCCGTCTGCCGGCGCACGAGCGCGGCAAGCCCCTGGTCCGAGTGGTCCGCCCTCGCTTCGTTGGCCAGGACGCTCAGCGGTGTCTTCAACACGTGGGCAAGGTTGCCCACATGGTTTCGCGCGCGCTCGACAATGCGCGCGTTCTGCTCCAGAAGACCATTCAGCTCACCGGCAAGGGGCGCGATCTCCGCCGGATAGTTCGCATCCAGCCGCTCTCGCCGACCGCTCCGTATGTATGCAAGGTCCCTCCGCACCCGGCGTAACGGCTGCAGCCCGATGCGCACCTGAAGGATCATCGCGACAATGAGGCCAAGGGCCAGCAGCCCGAACGCCCAGGCGAGGACGGTATTGAAGCGCCTGATCTGCGCATCGATCTCGCGACGGTCGGCGGCGACGATGAACCCGACGCCCTCGTCTAGGCCGGGAAAGAAAATCTCCCGCGCCGCGAGCCTGAGCCGCTGGCGCACCGGGCCTTCTCCGCCATAGTACAGCACCGCGCCGCCGTCGGGCGCCGCGGGCATCGGCAGGGCCTCGTCGAACAACGAGGCCGAGCGCAGCGTGACGGCGCCAGGACCAACGATCTGCCAGTACCAGCCGGAGAACGTCTGCTCGAATCGCGCCTCGCCCAGCGTCCGCGCGAGCCGCAACGAGCCATCGGACCCGGTTTCGGTGGCGGCGACAAGGCTCTCGAGAAGCAGCGCCAGCCGGGCATCGAAAGCGGTCTCGGCGTTGTCCCGGAAAACCGCCGAAAGGACCAACCCACCCGCCAGCAGGCCCGCCGCGCTCCAGATCGCCGCGCCCGCAATCAGGCGAAAAGCCAGGGAATTGAGTCTCATGATCCCGTCGGCGCATCCGGATTCACCAGGCGGTAGCCAAGTCCACGCACGGTTTCGATCGCGTTCAGCTTGAGCTTCTTTCGGATCCGCCCGACGAAAACCTCGATCGTATTCGAATCGCGGTCGAAGTCCTGGTCGTACAGGTGCTCTGTCAGTTCCGTACGCGAAACGACACGATCTTGATGATGGAGCAGATAGGCCAGCAGCCGGTATTCGAGGGCCGTCAGCTTGATCGGGTTGCCGTCGACCGTGACCCGCGCTGCGCGCGTGTCGAGGCGCAGACGGCCGCACTCCAGCTCGGCGGTGGCATGGCCGGCGGCGCGCCTGAGTAGCGCCCGCACGCGCGCGAGCAGCTCCTCCATGTGGAAAGGCTTGGCGACGTAGTCGTCCGCGCCGGCATCGAAGCCCGCCACCTTCTCGCTCCAGCGGTCGCGCGCGGTGAGGATCAGCACCGGTGTCCCGTGTCCATCGCGACGCCAGCGCTCGAGCACGGTGATGCCGTCGATACCCGGTAGACCGAGATCCAGCACGATCGCGTCGTAGGGTTCGGTGTCCCCGAGGAAATGTCCCTCCTCCCCATCGTGCGCAACGTCGACCACATAGCCCACGCCGCGCAACGCATCGGCGACCTGGCGGGCCAGATCGGGTTCGTCTTCCACCACGAGGATCCGCATCGCTCTCGCTCCCTAGCGTCGGCGCCCGGAACGGGCCCTGACGACACGGCCGGTTCTCGCATCCACGGTGAGCTCGGTGATCGCGCCGTCGGGTTGCAGAAGCCTGATCTCATAGAACAAACCGCCGCGGCGATCGACCAGCTCGGCGTTCAGCAAACGCCCGGGATAACGCCCGCTGACGCCAGAGAGGATCTCGCCGAGCGGTCGCGCCTCGCCCGAGCGCGCCTGCGCCTGCACGGGCGGTGGCTCGAGCGCAATGGCTAGAGCGACGAGGATCGGTATGAGCCACCGCATGACGTAGGCTTTAGCGAGCAATTCCTGAACGGCGCATGAATGGAACACACAGGGGCTCCAGGAACAAGCGCGCGCCCGCGCGTCACCCACGAGTCCGATTTGCCACAAAAATGACTCGCCGTCCGGAGCGACGGGTTGCCACAAAAATGACTCGTCCGTAGGAGAAGCGT
>JBHICL010000401.1:0-3506 GCA_046759605.1 Alphaproteobacteria bacterium
TCACCACCGCCGCCGCCGCGTCCATCTCGGCGAGGGCCGCCATGAGCCACGCCGGCTGTTGGGCGCCGCTGCAGGCTCAGGGCAGCACCGCCGTGCCGCCATCCACGCCACAGTTCCAACTCGGCCGTCGCGTTTCGGTCGAGGAGCCTTCGCGCGACGACGGCTAGCCTCCGTAACACTCGCCGTAAAACGCCCTGTGAACCGGCCCGCGCTTGTTCGTGCGCGACTCAGGTCTTTCGCTACATCAAATAAACAATACTCCGAGCAAGAATAACTCGAATGATGGTAGGCATCGGACGCAATAGTACGAGGATGGAATAAGCCGGAGCATTTTCGGTCTCGTAAGTCGGAGTGTGGCTCTGACGTCGCCTCCATCGACGCGCGTCCACAGAGCGTCGCGGCGATTTTGGGCAATCACGGCACATCTTTTGGCCGTTTCCAACAAGACTGTGGGGAGCTCCGAAGCATGCTGAAAGAATACCTTTTGATGCCATTCGCAGCCGTGCTACTGCTCGCGTTGGCGGCGTGTGATCAACAGGGTGGTGACACCGGCGCGGCGCCGGAGCAGCAAGAGCAGACCGCCCCGAGCCAGTGATGCCGGGCGAGGCTTGGTACCAACGAGAAATAGTCCTGAGAGCAACAGGTTGGCGCCGTCGAAACGCGTATGACGCGGGTCTCGCTCGGTGCCGAAAGAGCCCGCTGCGGTCCGCTCGATCCGGGACACGACGACCTGCCTGGCGGGCTCTGGACGACCGAGACCAGAGTCCGTTGCGCTGAAGCGGAGGGGAGGAGTTGCCGTGGGCAGCAGGGGTGGGGAGGTAACTCCCTACATACCGGGCCTCAGGCGCTACGCGAGAACGATGGTCGACGATCCCGTCGAGGGGGACGACCTCGTACAAGAGTGCCTCGCGCGTGTACTGGCACAGAAGGGTCCGCCCGGACATGTGAGAAACATGAGGGCCTATCTCTTCAAGGTGCTCCGTAACGTTCAGGCAGATCGCTTGAGCAAGAGATACAGGGCCATGGACGCAGCCGCGATGGAAAACGCCCAGGGGCAATTCTATCAGCCGCCGACGCAACACTTGAGCCTCGAGCTGAGGGACCTCGCCTCGGCGCTCGCAAGGCTGCCCGACGATCAACGAAACGTCATCCTGCTCGTCGGCTACGAGGGCTTGAGCTACCAGGACACGGCGGAGGTCCTGGACGTTCCCGTCGGAACCGTGATGTCGCGCCTGTCGCGAGGGCGAGAAGCGCTACGGCGCATGATGAACCGTGAGGTCCCTTACCTACGCAAGGTGAAATGAACGCGAACCCACAATCGGACGTGACCGAGGCCACCATCCACGCCTACGTCGACGGTTTCCTTCCATCCCAGCGAAGGCGCGACGTCGAAGGCTATCTGGCGGCAAACCCGCGCGCGGCAGCGAAGGCCGAGGCCTATCGCAAACAGAATATCAGCCTGCACGGGCTGTATTCGTCCGCCGACGACGTGATCCCTGAAACCCTGAGCGCTCTTGCCGAGGAGATCGACCGCGCGCTGCGCGCCCGCCGATCGCGAAAGGTGGGGCTCTATGCCATTGCCGCCGCGGCCGCCGTCATGTTGGTGGTCCTGAGCGGGCTGTGGGGCATCGAGCGCAACATCGCGGTGGAGGACAACCAGCTCGTCGCCTTCACGCGACAGGCCGCGGATGCTCACGCCACCTTCTTCGACATCGAGGCCCACGACGTCGCCACCGACGCCGAGCAGGGGCTCGTTCCAACCGGCGTGCCGGCTCTCGACACATTGGGCCTGGTGCTGGTCGCCGAACGTGTCATTCCCACCGAGGAAGGTGCGGCGGTTCAGCTCGTATACCGCGACGAAGAAGGTAATCGCATTACCTTGTACATGCGCGCCAACGTGAAGAGCGGGCAGGCCGCCCTCACCCGCATTCAACAAGGGGACGTGACCCAGCTCTTCTGGCAGAACGCCGGGTTGGCCTACAGCGTGATCGGACCACTGAACGGGCCCAGGCTCATGTCGATCGCCGAGATCATCAACGCCGCGCTCGGTGACGTGACCGTCGATCAGGAAGACTTGCCCGGTGAGTTGGCCTCGGAGCATGAAGGCGACGAACGGAAAGAGGCCGCCGAGGCGCTGCCATCGCTAGAGGACGCGCCGCCGGCAGAGTCCTGTCCGGACGGACAAGCAGCACCGGCAGGGTGCGCTGAAGACCAACTCCAGCCCGAGATCGAGCAGGGGGCCGATCCGCTGGAGAGCCGGCGTCGTCGAGCATCCGCCGTGCAGGTTGGCTGATCGGGGCCGCCGCGTCCCGCGTCGCCGGCAAGTATTGCCAGAACAGTGTGACCGGCGCGTGGCGACCCCGAATCTCTTACCCGCTCACCGGACCGTCGGATTTCTTCCAGGCATCCAAACCGCCCCTGATGTGGCAGGCCGCGGTGAGGCCCACCTCCTGTGCGGCCTGCACGGCCATGGCCGAACGCTCGCCGTAGGCGCAATAGAACACGAGGCGCTTGCCGGTCGACCGGGCAAGTTCATGCAGCAGGCCGCCGGGCTTCACTTTCTCCTCGAGCTCGGGATAGGGCGCGTGAACTGAGCCGGGAATAACGCCGTGACGCTCGCGTTCCGCCCTATAGCGCAGGTCGACCAGCACCAGATCGCTGGTCCCGACAAGATGCTTTGCTTCGTCGCAGGAGAGCGACCAGCCGCGCGCCTCGATCTCGTCCTGAGATAACCCGACCTTGAGGTTGGCCGGCACCGCCACATCCATCATCGTCGGGTTGGGCAGGTTGAGGCCGTTCATGATGTCCACATATTGCTCTATCGAGTGGACCTGAAGGCGAGGGTTGTAGAGCTTCTCCTCGCCGATCGTTGAGACCGTGTCGCCCTTGTAGTCGTGCGCCGGGAGAACCAGGGTCTCGTCCGGTAGTTTCAAGAGCTTGTTGAAAATGGAATCGTACTGCTGCACCGGATCGCCATTTTGAAAGTCGGTGCGCCCGGTCCCGCGGATCAAGAGCGTGTCGCCGGTAAAGATCCGATCCCCCATCAGGAAGCTGTAGGAATCGTCGGTGTGGCCAGGCGTGTGAATCGCCTCCAGAGTAAGCCCTTCGATCTCCACCCTGTCGCCGTCCGAGACGCGCATGGAGACCACGTCGACACCGCTTTCAGCGCCCATCACCGTAATACAGCGCGTACGGTCGCGCAGCGCCCCAAGGCCCGTGATGTGGTCGGCGTGGACGTGGGTGTCGAGCGCCTTGATCAGCCTCAGATCGAGCTCACGCAGGAGCCGGATGTAACGGTCGATCTTCTCCAGCACGGGGTCGATGATCAGCGCTTCGCCGCCCCTGCGGCTAGCCACAACGTATGTGTACGTGCAGGACACGTCGTCAAACAGTTGACGAAAGATCATTTCTCGCCTCCGGCCCCGCCAGAGCGCGTCGAGATTTACCTGTATGTACAAGCATTGCAAGCCGTTTGATCGCTGGTCGTCGCCCCGATAAGCTGCGGC
>JBHICL010000402.1:0-3497 GCA_046759605.1 Alphaproteobacteria bacterium
GATCTCCTCGAGTCTGTCGGCGAATCCGCGGACGTCGACCAGCGGTGTCTTGACCACTTCGGCGCGAAGCGACGTCCGCAGTGTCTCCAGCATGTCCAGGTCCGTGGCCAGCCGCACCGCCGTGTCCGACAAGGCGGCCGCGGTCTCTCGCGCCCACTCGCCACGACCGGCGGCCGCCAGCAGTGCGGCGCCGAGACGCCCTGCGCAGCGCTGCCCTGCGAGCGACAGCACGGGGACCCCCATCCACAGGGCGCGATACGCTTCGGCGACGTTGCTGCCCGGCGACACGTCCAACGCGATGTCGACCTGGTTGTAGAAATCGAACTCGCCGACGCTCTCGCGGGTCGATTCGACACGGACCCGGTCCCGGAGGCCCAGATGCGAGAACAACTCGAGCGTCCGCTCGACGCACGGTGCGTCGAGACCGTACCGATTTCGGACCAGAAGGCGCGAACCCGGCACCGCGCGGAGCACCTCGGCGCAGGCCAGGGCTGCCTCGCCGGCCAGCGTGGCCAGGTCCGCGTTGATGCCGAAGGTCACGTGCCCGTTCGCGCGTGCGGGAAGCTGGCCAACTTCCGGAACGACTGCCGGCGGATTGTAGGGGACCGGAACCTCACCGATGCGCTGGATCGTCTCGCCCGTCGCGGGATCGGGCCAGCCTTTCGGCCACGCGGCCTCTGGCGCGAGAAAGTGGTCGATGCCCGCGCCCGTGGGAAACGGATAGCCGAGCCAGCTTATGGCGACCGGCGCGGGTCGCCGGACCAGTGTGAGGGGGCGTCCGCCCGGGCCGTGGCCGACGATGTCGACGACAACGTCGATGCGGTCACCGCGCAGGATCTCCGCCGCGGTCTCGTGATCCACGCCCGTGAGATCCGTCATGCGTGACGCAACCCGGGATAGCCGTTCGATAAGGGGACCGTCTCGGGCGCCGTCGATGTAGCAGTAGGGGGTGACGCGACTATGGTCGTGCGCCTCGAGCACCGGCAGGAAGAGGGCCGCGAGGTCGCGATCCGCCAGGGCGCCGCAGACATAGCCGATTCTCGTTGGCGCATTCGGATCGGCCCTTCGTCTCGGCGCCGTTCTCTTCTCGCCATGGGCGCCATAGCGCCGGGCCCAGCGTGCATGAGCCTCGGAAACGGCGCTGGGATCCGTACCCGGCCGGCGCGCGAGATCGAAGAGCCACGCCGAGGCGAGCTCGGCGTTGTCCGGCGCCATGGCCATGGCGGCGCGGTGGCAGGTTTCCGCCTCGTCGAAGCGGCCCGCGCTCGCCAATGTTCGGGCGAGCTGGCTGTGGTCCGCGGCGCTCGCCTCGGCGCCATGCAGCACGGCGTGACCGGCCGAGACGGCGCGCTCGATCTGTCCTGTTTCACGGCAGGCTTGGGAAAGCGTCCTCAGCGTCTTGTCGTCACCGGGCGTCAGCTCGAGCTGTACCTCGCAGCTCTTTATCGCGTCGGCGGGCCTGCCCTCGCGGAGAAGCCTGGCCGCGCGATAGCGATACTTGTGCGGCAGCGCGGTATCCGCCGCTTCCATGAAGTCGCCGAACCCACTGGGGAGCACGCGTCGGACCCGGCTGTCGGAGGGCAGGGCCGTGGCCAGCTTCGCGTAGAAGAGCCCCTCGCCGAGCTTGCCGACGCGTGCGTATCCCGCGGCGAGGCCCTCGGCGAACTCACGCACGTTCGCTCGCGACCGGTGCGCCAGCTCGAGCAGCTTCAGACCCTTCACCGGTTCGTCCAGAGCGAAGCTGATGAGGCCCAGATACAAGAGGGCCTCCGCGCATCCCCGGTCATGCTTGAGCGCGAGCTCGCACGCCTCTATGGCCTCGGTATAGCGTTGCTGTTCGAATTCGTTGCGGACGCGCATGAGCGCGTCGGTGACGATGGCGTTCTCGGTCGGCAAATCGAGGTCGTGGCGCGGCGCTAGTGGCATATCGACCGCATCCTAGCTGGCCCCTTTTAACGTCGGCTTAACGATGATTCAGGCGAGGAGGCCGATCAGCGAAAAAGGGGGCGTTCGCCCCCTTTTGGTCGGCGTGTCTGAACGACCCTACCTGAAGAGCTGGAGGATCGCCTGTTCCGCCTGACCCGCGAAGGCGAGGGCCGACATGCCGAGCTGCTGCCGCGTCTGCAGCGCGACCAGGTTGGCGCCCTCTTCGTTGACGTCGGCGATGGTCAGCTTGCCGGCGCCTTCCTCGAGGTTGTTGACGTAGGACTTCGTGAAGGCGAGCCGTGTCTGCAGCAGGGCGACCCGCGAGCCGAGAGACTGGGCATGACCGCGCAGCTCGCTGACCGCGGCGTCGAGCTGGATGAGCGCGGAATCGATGTTCGCCGCTACTGAAAAGCCCGCGGCCGAAGAAATGTTGAGGCCGCCTGAAAGCACGCGCAAATCGACGCCGTTGATGGTCAAGGCACTCGTCGAGTCGGTGCCGAACTCCACTGTCAAGGACGAAGTCGTGCCGTTGACCAGGGTGACGCCCTGATACACGGAGTCCGTCGTGACGGCGTCGACTTGACTGCGAAGCTCGTTGAACTGATTGACGATCTCGGTGAGTTCGTTGCCGGTTGCCGTGCGGGCGCTGATCGCCAGGCCCTTCATCTGCTTGACGATCGAATCGATTGCTTCAGCGGCGTCGAGCGCGACCTTGACGGCGCTGATGGCCTGGTCGATGCCGTCCTTCTTTTCGGATATGTCGAAGGCGCGATCGTTGAGCGACTTTGCCTCGAAAAAGGCGCGCCCATCGTCCAGGGGGCTCGCGACCCTGAGGCCTGTGGAAAGTCGGTTCTGGGTCCGCGCGATCAGCTCCTGAGTGCCCTGTAACGACAGCAGGTTGGCGCGGATGGCGGCGGAAAGCGCGATGCTGGTGGCCATTTTGGCACCTCTCCATTCTGACCCTCGTCGCGGTGCTCGCGACGTCAGGACCCTAACGGAGCAACCGATGTGCCAACCGCTGCCGGACCGAAAAACTCTTGTATTTTAATGGCTTATGGTGCAGCGCCGCGTTGCTCGCCAGGGCCTGGGGACAGATTTGCCCGGCAGGTTCCGATGCGCCTGGAAATCGTTGCCGAGCAGATCGGCAAAAAAAGGGGGGCCGGAGCCCCCCTTGAGGTATCGCCGAAGACGGGTTCGTTCTACCTGAACAGTGCCAGCACGGACTGCTCGGACTGGCCGGCGAAGGCCAGGGCCGAGATACCCAGCTGCTGCCGCGTCTGCAGCGACACCAGGTTGGCGCCTTCTTCGTTGATGTCCGCGAGCGTGAGCTTGGCGGCGCCTCCTTCGAGGTCGTTGACGTAGGCGTTGGTGAAGTCGAGGCGCGTCTGCAGCAGGGCGACGTTCGAGCCCAGCGTCGACGCATGACCCCTGAGAGTCGTGATCGCGCTGTCGAGCTGCGAGATCGCGCTGTCGAGGTCCGTGGACGACCTGAAATCGACGCCTCCCGTGCTGACCTCGGTCGCTGACGTGAGGTTCAGCCCGTTGGTGGCGCTCGTCGTGACGTTGACGCC
>JBHICL010000403.1:0-3488 GCA_046759605.1 Alphaproteobacteria bacterium
CGACCCCAGCGTCGTCAAGGCGGTGGTGTCGTTTGCCGAAGGCGCCACGATCGGCCGCGCCCTCTACTTCAGCCGCGCCATCGTGCCGTCGGGCGAGGGCCGGCATTTCCACCACATCGGTCTCTACGCCTACCGGCGCGAGGCCCTGGAGCGCTTCGTGAAGCTGCCGCAGGGCCCGCTGGAGAAACGGGAGCGGCTGGAGCAGCTTCGCGCCCTCGAAGCCGGCATGCGCATCGACGCGGCGCTCGTTGACACGGTTCCGCTGGGTGTCGATACTCGCGCCGATCTTGCCCTGGCACGCGAGATCCTCGCCCAGCGTTAGACCACGACACAAGCCGGCGCCGTCATGAGTGAAGCCACGGACCCGACCAACACGATCACCTATCAAGGCGTGCCCGGCGCCAACTCGCACATCGCCTGCCAGGAAGCGTACCCGGAGATGACGCCGCTCGATTGCGCCACGTTCGAGGACGCGTTCGCGGCGGTGGAATCGGGCCGCGCGGCGCTCGCCATGATCCCCATAGAGAACTCGCTGGGCGGACGCGTGGCCGATATCCACCATCTTCTGCCGGAGGCGAATCTCTACATCATCGGCGAGCACTTCCAGCCGGTGCAGTACCACCTCTCCGCCCCCAAGGGCGCGCGGCTCGAGGACCTCGAGCAGGTCTGGAGCCACGTGCAGGCGTTGGTCCAGTGCCGCGAGCAGATTCGGGAGCTGGGGCTGGAGCCCGTGAGCCGCGCCGATACGGCGGGGGCGGCAAGGGAGGTGGCGAAGCTGGGCGATCCGAAGATCGCGGTGGTCTGCTCGCGGCTCGCGGCCGAGCTCTACGGGCTGGAGATCCTGCGCAGCCGTTTCGAGGATCGTCTCGGCAACACCACCCGGTTCGTCATCCTGTCGCGCCGGCGCATGGACCCCGATCCCAAAGACGGCCCGTGCATGACCGCGCTGCTGTTCCAGGTAAAGAGCGTGCCGGCGGCGCTGTACAAGTCCCTTGGGGGTTTCGCCACCAACGGCGTGAATATCACAAAGCTCGAAAGCTACATCATCGACCCGAGCTTCACGGTGGCCCGCTTCTATGCCGAGATCGAGGGCCATCCCGCGGACCGAGCCGTGGCGCGCGCGCTCGAGGAGCTCGACTACTACTCGACCCAGATGCGGATCCTCGGCGCGTTCCCCGCGCACGCCTTCCGCCGCGGTTAGCCCGGGCGGGCGGACAGCCAATCCTCTATGAGCCGGCGCGCGATGGAATCGCGACGGGGCAGGCGAAAGCTTTCGTTCTCCGGCGAATTCGCGATTTCGTCACGGCCGAACCAACCGGCCGCCTCGAGCTCCCGCGCGTCCAGCCGGATGTCGAAACCGGCCGCCCGCGCCGTGAAGCCGATCATCAACGAGCTCGGGAACGGCCACGGCTGCGAGGAATGATAGCTCACATCGGCCAACGCGATCCCCACCTCCTCCAGGACCTCCCGCCGGACCGCGTCCTCCAGGCTCTCGCCGGGCTCGACGAAGCCGGCGAGCACTGAGTGCATGCCCTGGGGAAACCTGGGCGAGCGCCCCAACACCACCCGATCGCCGTCGTGCACGAGCACGATGACCGCGGGGTCCGTGCGCGGAAAATGCTCCGCCGCGCAGCTCGGGCTCGAACACCGGCGGCTGTGCCCGGCGGATGCGCTCTCCGTCGGCGCGCCACAGATCCCGCAGAAGCGATGGCGATTGTGCCAATAGACGAGCGCGCGGGCGTAGGCCAAGAGCGCGCCCTCGCGGTGGCTGAGCAGCGGGCCCACGGTGCGCAGGTCCTCGAACCGGCCCAGCGCGCCGAGGATCCGATTGGCGCCGGGGTCGTCGATGTGGCTCAAGTCGAGGGCGAAATACGCGGTCTCTCCATCCACGCCCAGAAGCGGAGGCTCGTGGGTCTCGGGCGCCACGTGGGGCAGGTGCTCGGCCGCAAGGGTCACGGCCTGGATGCCTTCCGTCCAGACGACGAAGCTGCGATGGCGCCACACCGGCACCAGGCGCGCTCCGGAATCCCGTAGCCGGGAACGGACCCATTCACCGTCGTTGCGCCGTTCGGCAGCGCGGTCCAGCCAGCCACCGCCGTAGTAGTTCGGACGGCCCATGACCCAAGCCTCGCACGCAGCCGGGAGTCGGGCAATGCTTACCCCCGTGCACGGCCTTGTTCCCCGGGGGATCTCATCTGATATAGTGCCGGCGGGAGATCGGGGCGGACGGGCGTCTCGCCAACCCGGTCAGGTCCGAGAGGAAGCAGCCGTAACGAGGTCCGCCCGGGTCGCACTCAACCCGGTCTCCCACCTTGACAGGAACCCCTCCAGGCCCGGCCACGCCCTGGCGGCTCAAGATGTACCCCGATGGCGAGCGATCACGACGAAGAGAAAAACGTCCCGACGACGGACACGGATGACGAGAGCCCCACGGTAGACGACCCGAGCCAGGCGAGCTTTCTCGCCGACGCGGGCGCCGGCGGTCCAGCGTCGGCGAGTGCCGCGCAAGCGACGGTATCCGCGGCCGAATCCCGGGGCTACCGCGTCCTCGCCCGGCGGTACCGCCCGAAGAACTTTGCCGAGCTGGTCGGCCACGAGGTGATGGTGCGGACGCTCACGAACGCGTTCAGCTCGGGCCGGATCGCCCACGCCTTCATTCTCACCGGCGTCCGGGGCATCGGCAAGACGACAACGGCGCGCATCCTCGCGATGGGTCTCAACTGCGTCGGTCCCGATGGCCGCGGCGGCCGAACCATCGACCCCTGTGGCGTCTGCGAAAACTGCGTCGCCATCGCCGAGGATCGCCACGTGGACGTCATGGAGATGGACGCCGCCAGCCGCACCGGCGTCGACGATATCCGCGAGATCATCGAGGGGGTCCGCTACCGACCGGTCGTGGGGCGGGAGAAGGTCTACATCATCGACGAGGTGCACATGCTCTCGCGCAACGCCTTCAACGCGTTGCTCAAGACCCTGGAGGAGCCGCCGGAGCACGTGCGCTTCATTTTCGCGACGACCGAGATCCGCAAGTTGCCGCTCACCATCCTTTCCCGCTGTCAGCGGTTCGATCTCAAGCGCGTCGAGGCCGACCGGCTCATGGCTTACCTCGACGAGGTGGCCACGGCCGAGGGCGCCAGGGTCCGGCCCGAAGCGCTTCGGGTGCTTGCGCGCGCCGCCGACGGTTCGCTCCGAGACGGACTGTCGCTACTCGACCAGGCGATCGCTCATGGCGCGGACGAGATCGCGGAGAGCCAGATCCGGGACATGCTCGGACTGGCCGATGCGGGTCAGGTCTACGATCTCTTTCAAGCCGTCATGGGCGGTCGTGTCGGCGAGGCGCTGGATCAGCTCGACGCGGCCTACGCGGCGGGCGTCGATCCCACGGTGCTGATCCGCGACATGCTGGAGCTCACACACTGGCTCACACGCCTCAAGGTGACTCCATCGGTCGCCGATGGCGCGGCCGTTTCGGAAATAGAACGGACCCG
>JBHICL010000404.1:0-3487 GCA_046759605.1 Alphaproteobacteria bacterium
TGCCGAGAGCCCCGCCGCGACGGCGACCATCGCGAGCGGGCGCGCGGCCCCGGCCAAATTGCGCCTCGCCGGCGGTAACCGCTTCCCACATGACTGATGCGTATCGAAGATGGTCATTGTGGCCTCCCGTAAAGTAAATTGCGCGCGCTCGGTGTCTGGCCCTGCCCCAGAACGGCTCAGGCCAAAGCGAAACGCGCGTGTTGTTGCCCTCATGGCGTTCGCCCCAGCGTCCCACCGTATTTCCACTATTCGTGCGGTTTGGGCGCGGCCTGGTCTTTCCCTGACCGGCACATTGGGCGTTAGATACTAACCAGTATGTTATTGAGAAAATTTTTTGAATTTCGTCGGTCCCTGCCATAGCGAGCTCGATCCATGCGCGTCCGCCGGCAGCAACTGTAATCAGCAAGGACGGGAGATCCAACGAGGAGGTCCCTATCGCATCCGGTCGCTGCTCGCTGGGATAAGTCATGGCCTCATCTTCCTTTTGATAGAAATACTTACCAGTATGCTTCCCGCAAAAAATATTGTTATTTCGACACCTGCGTCTTGTCCTCAGGCGCCGTGTTACCTGGATTCATGCTCTTCTCAGCCGCGCTCTGAGAGGCCATGCCGCGCCACATGATATGCGCCAGCTGTGGTGCCATGGCCTCGAAATCGATGCCGTCTGGATCTTGCACCATCCAGTGGCGCAAGCCGTGAATGAGGCACCGCCAGGTAAAGGCGAGCGCTTTCGGATCGAGGTCTTTCGAGGTGATGCCGCTGTCGATCAACCACTGCATCAAAGGTGTCAGATCGGTGTAAAATTTGCGCACCAACTCGGCATAGCGGCGCCGTAATGCCGGGTCCCTGCTGCGAGACATGAACTCGTACTCGAGCCGCCGCCAAAGTTCGGTGTCACGCGCACCCGCAACCTCTTGCTCCACGAACTCAGCAACAGCCTTTTCGCCACGCCTTCCGCGCGCCGCCTTGTGCACTTCGCCTGGAATGCGGACTGTTTCTCTGTTGAACCGCTCCTCGATCAGCGCCATGCAAAGATCATCCTTGCTTGCGAAGTGCCAATAAACAGCGCCTTTTGTGAGGCCTGCCGCGGCTCCAACGTCGTCAAGGGTCGCGCCCGAATAACCCTGCTCAGCGAAGGTACGGAACGCGGCGTGAAGGATTCGGGAGCGTGTGTCGACCGCTTGAATGTCTGCGCCGCTGCGTGAAAACGCATCTGCTTCTTTGACTCCTATCTCCTTCAGGAAACGGGGAAGACCGTTCCTGCCGCCCACGTGCCGGCGCACGGTCGGCCAACTCACGCCGGACGCACGGGAAAGCTCGGCGAGGCTGATTTCCCCGACTGGCTTGGCCGCCGCGAGTTGTTTGGTAGCTTGGATGATCCTGTCACGAACTTTCACGATCTTGCCCTCGATCCATACTGGCAGGTATGTATATATCAATACTAAAAGGTATGTCAACTATAAAATTTCGATGAGAAATTTTTCGCTTCTACCGAAAAGGGAGCGAGCTTATTGCCTTCGCACCGCCGACATCATGCAGCCGGGCATGAAACGGATCTCGACGACGGAGATGGGCGAGGCGGTGGTGGCGGCGCTCGACCGCCTCGCGGCCTGAGAGGGGCGGGGACGTCCCTGGGTTGCGACCCGTGCCGCCTGACCCAGGGCCGGGGTGCGTTATTTGGTTACTGCGATGCGCTTCGCGGCTTGGAAAGCGCATCGAAAGCGAGTGCGGCGGTTGTCCGGGCGGCCTCCCCTCAGGGCCGGTCGATCCCGTGCCTTTCGAGCTCGCGTCCCAGCCGGCCCGCGAGAAGCAGCGCGAACATGCGAAGATCGCTCGCCAGCGACCAGTGGGGATATTTGAGGGTCGCGGGCCAGTTACGCTCGATCAATGCGTGGGAGATCCACACAATCCCGTAGCCGATGACGGGCGCGCCCGCGAGAAGGCGCCAATCCGCGGCGAGGAGGCCCGCGCCAAGGAGGACGAGCCCGACGGCGGTGCCGAGGCAGTGCAAGGCGCGGGTCAACGGCTTGCCGTGCTCTCTCAGGTAAAAGGGCCAGAAATCCCGGTAGCGCCGGATGCGCCCGGCCGGCAAGGAGTCGGCAAGGGCACCTCGATCGCGGACGGGGAACGCCGCGCTTTCCGCGCCGGAACGCCGCGCGACGTCGTGGGTCATTGGCCACGGCTTCCGCCCGGTGAGCGTCGGCGCCGCGCTGACGGCGAGCATGGAGACGATCATTTTATAGAGGTTGTCGTTGAAGGCTCCAAGAAACTGGGTGCAAAGCAGGGCCGAGAAGCCGGTGCGTCTCACGAGGCCGCGGTGCGAAGCAGAGGGCGGCGGGTTCGTTGCTTCCCCGAGTTCCGCCGGACCGGGCGTTGGAGGCGGCGTTCGGCTTGCCGCGATCGCTTCGGGCCCGGCATTTCCGCCGCGGCCGCGCCGGGCGGAGGTTGCAGCGAGTAAACGTTCAATCATTCTTCGGCTCCAAAAAAAGGAGACGCACCGGCGCGGTCGCTCGATCTCCATAGCCGGGCGCCCTGGAGCGCTCCTCGTCAGGCCGCGGCACGACGATCTCCAAGCCTTCAGGCGCCAAGGCAAACGCGGTAGGGAATGGTTGGCAGCGGCGCGGTCGCTCGATCTCCATAGCCGAGCGCCCTGGTGCGCTCCTCCTCAGGCCGCGGCACGACGAACTCCAAGCCTTCAGGCGTCAAGGCAAAGGCGGTGTTAAACGGTTGGCAGCGGCGGTACATGCGGCGCCGTATGGCCTCGAATTCGGCCGGGTCTGCCAGGCGAACCCGGGTGGGCTCGAGCGATACGGGCACCACTCGGACGCGCCGCAGGCGACCTTCAGTGAGTTCGGCCAGGAACACGAAGGACCGATCCGTACGGACGAAAGGGAACACCCAGTAATCGTCGAGGAAATCGCCGGTGTCGTAGAGGATCAGGCCGTTGCCATGCAGCTCCATACCCTGGAACAGGTGGGCGGAATGCCCGTGGAACAGGTCAACGCCGAGCTCGACAACATTGTGGGCAAACTCCCGGAATCGGGCCGGAGGCCATGGCCGCAGGTTGGGGCCCCAATGGGCGGACATGACGACGAAATCGGCTCCGGAACGGCGCAGATCCCGGACCAGCAGATCGATCAGGCTGAGGGTCGCGTGATCGCTGCGTATCCTCATGAAATTCGTTCCCGGCCGATCCCGGCCTGCGGCGAACTCGGGCATGTTGTCCGTGAGCGCGAGAAAACCGAGTTTGAGGCCGGCCACATCGAGGATGGCGGGCCGCAGGGCGTCCTGTGAGCAGCGGCCCGCTCCGGCGTGGGCGATCCCGGCGGCATCCAGGTGGCCGAGAGTGTCGAGCAACCCGCGTGCTTCGAAATCGAGGATGTGGTTGTTGGCCAAGTTGACGAAGCGGATGTTGGCCGCCTTGAGCACGCTCACGGCGCTTGGATCGGCGCGGAAGCGAAAGGCCTTCCACGTGCGGCGCCACTCT
>JBHICL010000405.1:0-3481 GCA_046759605.1 Alphaproteobacteria bacterium
GCCACGCGGTTGACGTAGCGAAACGCGCCCTGGACGCCGGCGTCGGTCCATTCCATGTCGCGTTCCGGCGGGCTGTCCGAGAGGATGAACCAGCGAGCCGTATCCGCCCCATATGCGCTGATGACGTCTCCCGGCTCGACGACGTTGCGTCGTGATTTAGACATTTTCTCGACGCGGCCGGTCGTGATCGGCAGGCCCGTCTCCGCGTGCACGAGCGTGCCGTCCTCGCGGCGATTTACTTCGTTCGGCTGTATCCAGCTGCCCTCGGAGTCCCGGTAGGTTGCGTGGTTCACCATGCCCTGGGTGAAAAGGCGCAGAAACGGCTCGTCCAGGTCCAGATAACCGCACCGGTGCATCGCTCGCATGAAGAACCGCGAGTACAGCAGGTGCAAAATCGCATGCTCCACCCCGCCGATATACTGGTCGACGGGCATCCAATAGGATATCGCCGCCCTGTCCACCGGATCCTTGCTGTGCGGCGAGCAGAACCGGGCGAAATACCAAGACGAGTCCATGAACGTGTCGAAGGTGTCGGTGTCGCGTACCGCAGGGCGCGCGCATGTGGGGCACTCGACGTGCTTCCAGGTTGGGTGGTGCTCCAGCGGGTTGCCGGGTCGGCCCAGCTCGATGTCCCGGGGCAGCTCGACCGGCAGCTGTGCGCGCGGTACCGGGACGATGCCGCAGCCCTCGCAATGAATCACCGGGATGGGGCATCCCCAATATCGTTGCCGCGACACGCCCCAGTCGCGCAGTCGGTAGGTTATCGCCGCCTGACCGAGGCCGCGGGCGCTCAACCGCCTGGTCACCTCGGTCTTTGCGGTCTCGACGTCCATGCCGTTCAGAAAGTCTGAATTCGCAAGCCGGCCGTCGCCCAGGTAGGCCTCCTCGCCGATCTCGAAGGTCGCGGGATCCGCGCCGTCGGGAACGACCACGGGCAGCACGTCGAGACCGTGCCCGCGGGCGAACTCGAGGTCGCGCTGATCGTGGCCGGGGCAGCCGAAGATCGCACCTGTGCCATAGCCCATGAGGACGAAGTTGGCCACATAGAGCGGCAGGGTGAGGTCGGCGACGAAGGGATGCCTGACACGTAGGCCGGTATCAAAGCCCCGTTTGTCGGCCAGCTCGATGGCTTCCTCGCTGTTGGCTATTCCGCGACAATCCTCGATGAAATCAGCCATTCGCCGGTCATTGCGAGCCAGCTCCTCCGCCAGTGGGTGATCGATGGAAAGCGCGCAAAACGTGGCGCCGAAAATCGTGTCCTGACGGGTCGTGAAGACACGCAGGCGCTCGCCGTTTTGGACGAACGGAAAGTCGATATAGGCGCCTTCCGACCGGCCGATCCAGTTCTGCTGCATCAGGCGAACATGGTTCGGCCAGTGTTCGAGGCGTTCCAGGCTGTCCAGAAGGTCCTGGCTGTAAGCGGTTATTCTCAGGAACCACTGGGCCAGCTTACGCCGTTCGATCGGCGCCCCGGACCGCCAGCCTCTACCGTCGATGACCTGTTCGTTCGCCAGCACCGTCTGATCGACGGGATCCCAGTTGACCCAGCTTTCATCGCGATAGACCAGATCCGCCTCGAGGAAATCGATAAACATGCGCTGTTCATGTGCGTAGTACGCGGGCTCGCACGTCGCGAGCTCTCGCTCCCAATCTATGGACAGGCCCATCGAGCGAAGCTGCTCGCGCATCACGGCGATGTTTTCGAGCGTCCAGTCCGCGGGGTGGCTGCCTTGCTCCATGGCGGCGTTCTCCGCCGGCAGGCCGAAGGCATCCCAGCCCATGGGGTGCAGAACGTTGTAGCCTTGCGCGCGCTTGTAGCGCGCGACCACGTCGCCCAGCGTGTAGTTGCGGAGATGCCCCATGTGGATCCGGCCAGACGGATACGGGAACATCTCGAGGACGTAGTACTTCGGCTGCTTTGTATCCTCGGTGGCCCGGAAACAGCCACGTTCCTCCCATACCTGCTGCCACTTCGCTTCTGTGGCTCTGATGTTGTACCGCGCCATGGGAGGTGCTCTACGGGTGTTCTCTAAGGGAACGTGGCCATGCGGGCGGGTGGTCGAGGATTCGCGCGAGCAAGGCTGGCCGAGCGCTCAGCCGGAACTCTGGATACGCAGCTGGCGTGCACGTGTCAGGATCGCGTCCTCGAGCTGGGAAGGCGTTTCCCGGTCCACGCTTGCGTCGGTCCAACCTCTGTCGGTTTCCAGCCGCTGCCTGAAGACGGACGCGCGAATGCCGTCCGATCGCAGCTCACGCCCGAGGATAAAAACAGTTACCTTGAACCTCTCGTCGGGAGATTCCGGGGGCGCGTACCAGTCAGTGATAATTACACCCCCAAAAGGATCGGCGGAAGCCAGAGGCAGGAAGGACAGAGTGTCGAGAGAGGCCCGCCAGAGAAATGAGTTGACGCCGATCCCGGCGGCTCCGGCCGACTGTTCACCACGACGGCTTTCGCCAAGGCTCAGCGTAAAGGCGTCCTCGCCGAACAGCTTTCCCTGGGCGTCGCGCCTGCGCTCGGCCGTGGTCTGGGGCTCGCCCGGACCCTCCGTCTTGATTCCTCCGCAGGCGGTCAGGACCAGCAAAACTACGGCCGCTGCGCCTGTCGGACTCGTCCATCGATGCATGGCGCGGATTATGGGCATGCGCGATCTGGAGCGCCAGCGAAATCTGCTTACGGCACATGCCGGCAAAACCGCCGGTTTCTGGCGCGTGAGTCAAGATTGAGTCATCTTATGGTTGGTCCGCCGATGGACCATTTTCCATGGTAGTCAAGAAGCCGCACTCGGGGAACGAAGCCCGTGTGCAAAAAAGGGGCCGCACCACCTCATGCGGCACGGCCCAAGTGGCTATGAAGCGCCTCGGCGCAGGCGGGCGGTCGGAGATCTGGTTTCACCCGCCGCGACCTCGAGGCCATCGACAGATAACATGGAACCGATGCCCGTGGATCCCGCGGGCGCCGTTGACTCATTGTTGACTCAGGGATCCCTCCACCGCGTCGAACGGCGGTATCGCCCGGGCTAGCCCGTTCCCGCCGCTGGCGGCGCCCGGACCCGACTGCTATTGTTCGGTCGAACAGACGAATGGTCGAACAAGCGAACGGAACGGCGCCGGCTTTGCCGCTGAAGCAGGCTGCGGAGCGACTTGGGATTACCCCGGACGCCCTCAGGATGCGTTTGAAAAGGGGAACGGCCAAAGGCTACAAGGCCGGCGGGCGGCTCCACGTCTACATTCAGGAACACGAACCGCACACGGCCGAACAGCGGTCGGAGCCTGCCGTTCATCCGCTCGCGCCTGCCGGCGGCCTGGCGCCAGAGGATCCGGAGGATTTGCGGCGTAGCGAGCTGGCTCGGTTGCTGCGCGAGAACGAGCGTTTGAACGCGCGCATCGACCAGCTGCTGATCCTGCAGGAGCGGGAACAGCTCCTCAGGCAACAGCTCGGCGCCGCGGTCGAAGACAATCTGGTACAGCTAAGGGAGCGCGA
>JBHICL010000406.1:0-3464 GCA_046759605.1 Alphaproteobacteria bacterium
CCAATACCGGTCCACATCATCCTGGATCCGCACGAACACCACCGCTTGCTTGACCGGTTCGAAGAGATGCCGAAAGCGACCCTGACCCCGAAAATACTCCTCCACCGGCCGGCGCTTCTTTCGAATGTACGTGTGGACCACTGGTCCATCACCGATCGCCTCCTTCAGCGGGAACAGCCCCGTCTCTACCTGAAGTCGCGCGTAATGGATGGTCTTGGCAGGGTCGAACTCCCAGCCTGTGGGGCACGGCGCCGCTGCGAGGAAGAGTTTCGGACCACGCATCGCTTTGGCCTTCTCGAATTTCCGCGCGAGATCTACCGGGTACCGCGGGGAGACTGTGGCCAGGTAGGCAGGGCGATGGGCGCGCCAGATTTCGAAGAGGTCCTTTCTGGACTGCATCGCGCCCGTGGGGGTCTCGGAGGTCACGGGGCTTGTCTGAGTGCGTGCGCCATAGGGGGTGGCGCTGGACATCTGTGCCCCGGTGTTGCCGTACGACTCGTTGTCATAGCAGAAGTACCAGAAATCCAGACCCCGGAAGATCGCCCCGGAAGTGGATGATAGCGCCATGTCGTACGTTGCGCCGTCGCCCGCCACCACCACCACCTGGACGTCGTCCTCGGGCCGGACTTTGCCTCGCGCAATCAGCACGTCGAGCGCGTCGCGCACGCCTTGGGCGCCGGCCGCGGCGCTCCCCATGGTTGTGTAAAGCCACGAACCGCGAAATGGAGTGTACGGAAACACTGACAGCAGGGTGAAGCACCCCGCCGCGTTGACGTACACCACCCGATCGCCAAGCACCTTCGCGGCCAGGCGAAGCGCCTCCAGCCCGCCGCACCCACCGCAGGCAGAAGTTCCGGGTAAGATGAACTCCTCGCGTGCGAGGTCTTTCAGGTTCCGGTAGGCAGTCAGCTCCCGGCTCATGAGCCCATCTCCTTCCCTGCGATGCTGAGGAGCGTCCGCATGTGCGTGGCCTCTGCCGCCGTGAAGAGGAGCCGGGGTGGTAGCGCCTCTCCGGTGGCGGCCGTGAGCTCGAGGTCGGAAAGAATTCTCTGGAACTCGTCGTCGCTGATGTCTTTTCCCCCGAGCCCTCCCACATAGGAGAGTAGGGGGGGGCGGTTGCGATCCGCGTACAGGGCATGGGCGATCTCGCTCACGGTAATCCCGCCCGCGCCGATAGAAAGGTTCTGGTCGATCACCGCCACCGCCCGCCGTCCGGAGAGCGCTCGGCGGATCACGTCCCGGGGGAATGGCCGGAGCACTCGGAGCCGGAGGAGACCGAGTTTCAGGCCCTGCGCGCGGGCGCGGTCCACGGCAGCCCGTCCTTTGCTGGCAAAGGAGTTGGACATGACTAACACCAGCTCGGCGTCCTCGAGCTTGTGGCCGTCTAGCAGGCCATAGTGGCGGCCGAACTGCTCCGCAAACGCCCCCGCCGCTTCCTCATGGACCGCCAGCGCGTTCTCCGCGGCCAGTTGCATCTGGTACTTGAAGTACGAATAGACGGCGCCGCCCAGGACAGCCACGCCCTGAGCCATTGGGTGCTCTCCACGGATGTAGGCATGGCGCGGCGTATAGGTGCTGACGTAGTCAGCCGCCGCGGCGGGGGACGGCAACTCCACCGGCTCGCGGGTGAACGACAAGCTGAACCCGTCCAAGTTCACGATGATGGGGAGCAACACGCGCGGGTCTTCAGCGATCCGATACGCCATGAGGATCGAGTCGAGCACCTCCTGGCAAGTCTCAGCGTGGATCTGGAGGCACCCGCTATCGCGCGCGGCCAGGACATCGTTGTGGTCCGGCTCCAGCGTGATCGGCGAAGCAAGGCCCCGTGAGACATTGACGAGGACGAAGGGGACGCGCCACCCTGCCACCGTGTAGAGCAGCTCGAAGCC
Organism: Alphaproteobacteria bacterium; assembly: GCA_046759605.1. GTDB lineage: Bacteria > Pseudomonadota > Alphaproteobacteria > UBA6615 > UBA6615 > JBHICL01. Next base: position 1,890 of record JBHICL010000406.1, read on the forward strand.
ATACAGGAGGCCCTGGCTCGAGGTGGCAGTGAAGACGCGCGCCCCCGCGGAAGCCGCTGCACCCGCAGCTGTCAGCATCGAATGCTCCGAGTCCAACGTCACGAAGCGGGCCGGCATCTCCCCCGCGGCGGCCCAGCGGGCCAGGGTTTCTACGATCTCGGTCTGAGGCGTGATCGGGAAGGCCGGGACGTAGTCTACATCCGCGAGCCGGGCGCCCCAGGCGGCGGCACTGTTGCCAGTCAACATCTGCCTCATACCGTCACCTCCGGGTGCATCCACTCGTGAACCTCCCGCACCTTGGCAATGGCGCGTGTGGGACACTCCTCAACACAAATCAGGCACCCCTTACACACGCCGTAGTCCACATGCGGGTTGTCCTCAGCATCCAGCTCGATGGCGCCTTCGGGGCACCAGACGAAACAGACCCAGCACTGGGTGCACTTGTCCGGCTCTATTACCGGCCGGAACACCCGCCAGCTGCCAGTCCTCCGGAGCGGTGTGTTCGGTTCGGCCGTCACGGTCGGCGTACCGATCTCAGGCGCTTCGTACGTCAGATCGACAACCCGCGAGCCGGTGCGGCGCCATGGCACGGCGGGCGCAGGCAGGAGGATGGGCCCGATCCCTACCCGCGCACGCTCTGCGAGGCGGAGGTTGGCGCTCATCGTGGCGGGATCAACACCGATCGCAGTCAACTCTGCTCGAAGGCCCTCGGCGGTTGCTCCTCTCGACAGTCCCAGAAGTGCACAGACCGCCGAAGCCAGCGCCGTGGACACTCCCGCCACACTTCCCACATCCTCGAGGGCGAGGGCAAGGAAGTCGCCGGCCACGATCGGCCCACAGTGGCCGGTGTGGTAGCGCACGTCGTCCGTCGAATGGGCGGTGGCGACGACGAGCGCGCCAGCCGCCTGGAGCCCCGCCAAGGGCTTGGCCACTGGGTCGTCAAGGAGCGTGTCATCCGCGACCACCACGAGGTCAGGAGTCGCAATTACCCCTCGTTCGAAGATCGGCTCCTTGCCGATCCGCGTGAAGGCCGCCATCGGCGCCCCTCGCCGCTCCGCCCCGTATACCTGCGAGTCCCGGGCAACGAACCCGGCCAGAAACGCAGCGGTCCCCACCATTCGGGAGGCCGTCTTCATGCCCTGCCCGCCACGCCCGTGAAAGCGAACGCGAATCATTGAATAGCCAGTCCCCTTCTCTGGTCCTTTAGTGCAACCGGGATGCCAACGGAAACAGACAGAAAATCAGTGAGTTGGTCCGGCGGGTATGGGTGCGCTTGCCTCACCTGGGGCGAAGATTCCCCTTTCCCAGACCTTGCCGGGATTAGTCGTGTTCGCCCACGGTGCCGTTGTCCTCGCCTACCGCTTTTTGACCTTCGGCTTCCTAGCCGCCTGCGCGACTCGAGGGCCGTAGCCCGGCTGAAGCAGGGTCGTGCCCTTCCGAACGGCCACGTGAGCGGTTTTCTGGCGCCGGCGGACCTGCGGCGCCGAGATGGACGCCTCGGGCGGCCGGCCCGCCTTCGGAGATCGAGGAGGCTGGAAAATTTTGCTGCGAGGTGTCATAAGGTCCTGTTTTCCT
>JBHICL010000407.1:0-3459 GCA_046759605.1 Alphaproteobacteria bacterium
TACGCCTGCGCGCCCACGGCGAGCCAGTCGAGTCCGTATCGGTCCGAATATTGTATGAGTACGGACTTCAGCCGTTCGAATTTCTCCTTCTCATCGGCGGCCAGAGGATTCCTTATGAATTTGTCATTCTCGAAGTAGCGCTTGAACAGGATATTGCCTGTGAGGGTCCCTTTCTTGTTCTGCGCGATGAACGCGTTGAGGCTGGCCAACAGTTCCGGATTCTCCTTGCGAACGGCCCAGGCGATCCGGCCTCCGGAGTTCAGCACCAGGTCCTCGCGAACGACCATTTGGGTGAGCACGCCCGACCAGATCCTCGCGACGAAGTCGTCGGCCACGGCCAGATCCACGACACCCGCGTTCACCATCTCGAGGACATCCTCGGCGGCGAGCTTGTCGTCGGCTTCGACGATCTCGACGGGGGCCAATCCGTTCGCCTCCAACGTCTCGTTCAGACGTCGCAAGTGTTGCTCGTGGCTGCTTTCCGGCCGGACGTAGACCTTGCGACCGGAAAGGTCCTCGAGCCGTTCGAGGCCGTCCACGTGCCTCGCCGCGACAATGACCTCGGCTACATCCGGCAGGTAGGGATCGGTGAAGTCTACGATGTTCTCGCGCTCGGGTGTGATCGTCAGGCCCGCCGCGGCGATGTCGCCCTCGCCGTCGCGCAACGCTTCCAGGAGGCGAGCGAACGGCACCGGGATGTAAACGATCTGTGTCGCCAATTCATCCTTGGAGGTCTCCCTGTTCACGAACTCTTCGTATTGTTCGAGCAGCTCGAATTCAAACCCCCGCGGCGCGCCCTTTATGAAAAAGAACTTTGTCTTGTCGTAGGTCACCAGGGCGCGAATGACGCGGCGGTCGAGCATTTCACCGAGGTCGTCGGTTCGCTTTTCGAGCGATCTCGTCAGGAATGCCTCCTCGGCCTCAGCCTGCGGCAGCGCCGAGGACAGGAATCCCAGCGCCACCGTCGCAACCACGGCCATTCCGGCCGTGGCTCGGCCTTTCCCATCTCGCCAATCCATGCCTCGCCCCTCGTCAGGTCTCACGACGCTTTGGAGGTAATGATGCGCAACTTACGAGATATGGCAAGGTATACAAGTCGGCCCAACGCGTCGGTGGTCTGCAGATTGTCCGCCACCGCGTCATCGAGATTTTCGATCAGACGCCGGGAGCGGGCGCGGGAGAGTGGCCTCTCTTACGCGAAAGATGCTTGTTCGGACTCTCGGCGGCGTGTAACGCTCGCCCGTCGCTCATGATCGCCGGGGCAAGAGTGCGCCGATGTCGCAACGGCTGGTCGTCGGTATGACCGGAGCGAGCGGGGCCATCTTCGGGGTCCGGCTCCTCCAAGCGTTGCAAGGCCACGACGTCGAGACTCATCTCGTCGTGAGCAAATGGGCACATCAGAACCTGGAGCACGAGACCGATTATGGTCTCGATGACGTACACGCGCTTGCGACCAGAAGCTATTCGCCGGGGGACATGGGGGCGGCCATCTCGTCCGGGTCGTTTCCCACCATGGGCATGGTCGTCATACCCTGTTCCGCAGGCAGCCTCGCCGCCATCGCCTCGGGCATGGCGGGCCATCTCGTGCACCGCGCCGCCGACGTGGTTCTCAAGGAGCGGCGCAAGCTGGTCCTGGTGGTGCGCGAGACGCCGCTCCACGAGGTGCATCTGGAGGCGATGCTGACGCTGACCCGCATGGGGGCGACGATCCTTCCACCCGTTCCTGCTTTCTATAACCATCCGAGCTCGATCGACGATATCGTCAACCATGTGGTGGCCCGGACCCTCGACCAGTTCGGCATCTCGGTCGACTTTGCGAAGCGATGGGACGGGAAGATGAAGAGGCGCGGCCAGAAAACCGGCTAGTTTCCCGGCAGGACGAGGAACTTGTTGAACGGCAGACTGTGACGGGAGAGGCTCACGGTCGGGGTGTCGTTGAACGCCACCTCGTAGCGGCGCGGCAACAGCTCGACGAACCTCGAAAGCACCGCCCGGTTGAAATAGTGCATGGGGATCACGAGCGGTGCGCCGATTTGTTCGATAACGGCGACCGCGATCTCGTGGGACATCGTGTAGCCGCCGTCGATCGGCACGAGCAGCACGTCGATCACGCCGAGCTCGCCAAGATGAACGTCCGTGAGAAGATGGTGGAGATGACCGAGATGGGCAATGCACAGCTCGCCGATCTCGAAGACGAAAATCGAGTTGCCGTTGTAGCGGGTGCCGCCGAACGCCCGCACGTTCGTCGCCACGTTGCGGACGTGCATGTCCAGATAGGTGAGGTCGTGCTGGGCCATGCCTCCCGACGGGTCCCAGCCACGCAGGACGAACCTCACGCCGGCCTCGACCGAGTCCGTGAAGTGGGTCGAATGCGCATTGTTCATCGTCACCACGTCCGGCGCCGCGCCGGCACGGACGATCCCGTTGTAGTCCGTAACCGCCGTCGCACCGCCCGCACTCTCGATCAGGAAGCTCGAATGGCCGAGAAAGGTGAGGCGGACCGTTTCCGTCTCGGCGAAAGCCGCGGGCATGACCCTGGCCGGACCCTGGGCAACGGGGAAACAGCCGGCCGCCTCGGCGTGAGATGGCCCCGCGAGCGCGACGATCAGCGTCGTCAGTGCCCCGATGGTCATGCGCATCCGGTGTGTGGCGGCCGCTCCTCCCACGTGCCACGACATCGCCGTTCGTCTTCCGCTAGTCGTCGCCAATAAAGACACGCCCGCGCGCGTCGCGGGCCGCCTGCAAGTGCGCGAGCGCGAGCCCGCGGCGACCCCGCCACTCCAGGCGCACCGGGACCTTGCTGCCGTCGCCGATTACGTCGGCCAGCCACACGGTCAGCTTCTGCTCGCGCAGGCGTTCTCGATCGCGCTCCGCCTTGAAGCCGGCGATCGGCAGAAATGTTATGCGACAGCCCTCCGCGCGCCCGGCGTATGGCGCCACCTGGCTCGATTTGAGATTTTTCGTCGGCAGCGGCTCGAGGCGCATCTTGAAGAGGCGGCGTCCATCGTAGACCAGCGACTCGGGCGTGCAGACCGTTCCCTGTTTCTTGTCGAGCAGCATTTCGGTGATCGTGCTCACCAGGTCGCGGGCGCCGGGAAGAAGGTGACGCGGCACGGGCTTGCGGTCGTCCTCCTTCTTCGACGTTCGCGCGACCACCGGGCCGCCGGAGTCGAAGTCGATCTCCACCCAACGCAGCTTGTCGTCGCCTTTTCTGTTGCGGAAGCGGTAGGCGACGGGGACGACGTCGCCGCCGACGAGACGGCCGGCCGTTCTCGCATCCAGATCCCAGTCGAGGAACCAGGAGAACAGCCCCGCGGGCTCGACATGGAGCCTCGACTCGAACCTGGAGGGCGCGGTCGACACCTCGAATTCCATGTTGCCGCCTTTGAAGCCGGCCACGTAGACGCCGTACCGAAGAGAGAAGCCCGTCGTCGCCACTTGCGCCGGAGTGGTTGCGCC
>JBHICL010000408.1:0-3457 GCA_046759605.1 Alphaproteobacteria bacterium
CGGACATTCCCTATGGCGCATCCTCACGCATGTGCAAGCGCGCGGAGCCGGCGACCATGGCGCACGTCCACCGCCAGTGTCGTTGGTCAGTGAAATCCATCCCCTTCTCATCGTGAATTGGCTTCCCGGACCATCGTGCGTTACCCTGCTCGCTGGGGTCTTCCCGGTCCGTCGAGCACGAACATCGGTAGAGCACGAGGTGCCTACCGGGTCGATGATTTCATCCGAGGCGTCGGGGGAATTATGCCGTCAAGAGTGCTTCTGTGGGGTACCGTCGCCCTGGTCGTTCTCGTCGCCTACACGGCGAATTCGATCGTCGCGCTTGTGGTGGACTACCACTGGTTCGGCACGGTGGGCTTCTCCCAGGTGTTCCGCACCATATTGCTGTCGAAGATTGTTATTGCCGCCTGCGGCATCGCGATCGCATTCGTAATCCTGTATGCCAACTTCCTGTATGCCGTGCGCCAGCTCGGTGATCCGCGCCGGTACGTGGGCCCGCAGGTAATGGCGTCGCCCCTCGGAAGTGTAATCAGCGAACGCACCGTGGGGTGGCTCGCCGCCATCGCGAGTCTCGTGCTGGCAGTGCTGACGGGAATCACGCTCGCCTCGAACTGGGAGACCGTGCTGCTCTATCTGAACGGTGTTTCCTTCGATTACCAGGATGCCATCTTCGCCCGAGACGCGGGGTTCTATGTCTTCTCGCTGCCCTTCTACGACATGGTGCGGTCCTTTCTCTGGTCGACCGGCCTCATCACGCTAATCGGCACCGGACTCATCTATTACGTGCACTTCCAGTCGATGGGGCGGCAACCGTCGCTCACGGATCTGTCCGCGCTCGCGGCGGCCCCCACGCCCCATCGCCTGCACATTGCCGTGATCGGCGCGTTCCTCCTGGCGCTGATCGCAGTGGGTGCCTATCTGAAACGCTACGAGCTCATGTATCAGCCGGGGGGGCTGTTCACAGGACCCGGCTACGCGGAAGTTCACGCGACCCTGCCGGTGCTCGCTCTGCAGGTGATCGTCGCCTTGATCGCCGCGGTCGGCCTCGTCGCCGCCGTGGCAACCCGGCGCTGGCGCGTGCTGCCGGGAGTCGCGGTGGTGATGGCAGTGGTCTGGATCGGCGGTGCGCTCTATGGAGGGCTGCTGCAACGCTTCGTCGTGTCACCCAATGAGCTCGAGCGCGAGCGGCCCTACCTTGCGGATCACATCGCCGCCACCAACCGGGCATATGCGCTGGACCAGATCGTGGAGCGCCACCTCGCCGAGGACGAACGGCTCACGCTTGCAGACATCCAGCGAAACCAGGCGACGGTCAACAACGTGCGCCTGTGGGACCACGGGCCGCTGCTCGATACGTTCGCCCAGATCCAGGAGATCCGGACGTACTACGATTTCGTCACGGTGGACAACGATCGCTATCGACTCGACGGCGAGATGCGCCAGACCATGCTCTCGCCGCGCGAACTGAACACCGAGTCACTGCCGAGCCGCACCTGGGTCAACGAGCGCCTGACCTTCACGCACGGCTACGGTCTCACGGTGGGGCCCGTGAACCGGGTGAACGAGCAGGGCCTGCCCGTGCTCTATGTAAAGGACCTGCCGCCGCGCTCGAGCGTGCCCGAGCTCGACGTCCCCCGCCCAGAAATCTATTACGGCGAGCTCACGCGAGACTATGTCTTCGTCAAGACCCGCCAGCAGGAGTTCAACTACCCCGAGGGTGACCAGAACATCTTCTCGACCTACGAGGGCTCCGGAGGAGTAGGGCTCGGCACCCTCTGGCGCCGGTTGCTGTTCGCGGCATTCACGGGTGATATGAAGATGCTGCTCTCGGACGATTTCAGCGACGAAACCCGAATCCTGGTTTACCGAAATATCGGAGAGCGCATCCGTAAGGTCGCGCCGTTCCTGAGATTCGATCGCGACCCCTACATGGTCATCGACGAAGGCCGTCTTTACTGGATCTTCGACACCTACACCATCTCGGATCGGTTTCCGTACTCCGAGCATATCGGACGGGTCGCCAACTACATGCGAAATCCTGTGAAGGTCGTGATGGACGCGTACAACGGTTCAATGACCTTCTACATGGTGGACCCTGAAGAGCCCATTGCGCGCGCCTGGGATATCGTTTTTCCCGGCATGATCCGACCCATGGACGAGATGAGCCCGTCGCTCCGTGCACATCTGCGCCATCCGCTCGACTATTTCAGCGTGCAGGCGGAAATGTACGCTGTTTACCACATGCTCGACGTGAACACGTTCTACAACAAGGAAGATCAGTGGTCCGTGCCGAAGGTGGGCGATGTGCCCATGGAGCCCTACTACACCGTGATGCGACTGCCCGAAGAGCAGAAAGCGGAGTTCATCCTGATGCTGCCGTTCACGCCTCGGTTGAAAGACAATCTCGCCGCCTGGATGGTGGCGCGAAACGACGGCGAGAATCTCGGTCAACTCGTCGTGTACACGTTTCCGAAGCAGCGACTGATCTACGGGCCAAAGCAAATGGTGGGACGTATCAACCAGGATCCATTCGTCTCGCAGCAGATCACGCTTTGGGACCGGGCCGGCTCCAACGTCATCCGCGGCACACTGCTCGTCATTCCCATCGAGCAGTCGCTCATCTACATCCAGCCGCTCTACCTGCGCTCGGAGGACGGTCGTATCCCGGAGCTCAAGCGGGTGATCGTCGGCTACGGCAACGACATCGCCATGGGCGTGAACCTTGAGGATGCGCTGGAGCGGATCTTCGGCGCGGCGCCGAAGATGGCGCCGGCCCCGATACCGGGAAGCTCCATTCCCATTCAGCCGACCGGCGCCGAGCCTGGGGCTTTGGAGCGTACCGAGGCGCCGCCGGATACGCCGGCGGCCCGGGCAAGACATCACTACGACGCCATGCGCGATGCAGCCGGGGCGGGTGACTGGTCCCGCTTCGGCCGGGAGCTCGACGAGCTCGGCAAGGCGTTGGAAGAGATTCAGCGCTAGCTCGGCGGCCACAGCAAGCCGCTACTATCGATCGTTCGTGCCCAAGGCGCGGCATCGACCGGCAATCGTGCCCCGGCAACCATGGCGCACGCGCACCGCCGGTATTATCGGTCAGCTGAGCTCACCACCCGCCGTTCGGCTTCTACAACTCCTACCCCAAACTGTGTTACATGGCCGACCACGACACAGCGTTCGTCCGTCTCAGCGGACCCAAACCGGTGTTCAGCAAAGAAATTTGGCTATTGGTTCATCGCGAATTGCGAAGAGTCGCTCGGGTACAGGCGGTGGTTGATTGGCTGAGCGAAACGTTCGCTGCTGAACAAGCGATATTACCGGGTAATGTCGGAGCCGTTTAACCTACGCAATGAAGTGGCGGTCTTCGACTGCAATCCACCGACTACTCGACTGTCGGCTTCTGGCCCAGACTGTGTAATAACTCGGTTGTCTCATCGAATGGTGCGTGTATGCGCTGTTC
>JBHICL010000409.1:0-3456 GCA_046759605.1 Alphaproteobacteria bacterium
GCGCGCGTTCGAGCGCCGCCTCGTCCACAAGCTCCCCGCGTGAGGCGTTGATGAAGTAAGCCGTGGGCTTCATATGCGCCAGGGCGGCTTCATCGATGAGGTTCTCCGTCTCCGCGCTCGCGATCGCGAGGCAGACGACGAAATCAGACTCCCGCATGAGTGTGGGTAGATCGGCCTGCTCGACGCCCGGCTCGTCGACGCGCTTGTACGGATCGGCGACCATGATCCTCATGCCGAGGGCGAGGCCCAGCCTCGCCAGGTGGGAACCGATGCTGCCGTAGCCGATGATGCCCAGGCTGCTTCCGGCCAGCTGCACCCCCATGGCCGGGTCCGGCGTCCGGCCGGCGCGGTAGGCGCAAACCGCTCGAGAGACGCCGCGCCCCAGATCCACCATCATGCCGACGATGAGCTCGGCGACGGCGTTCACGAACCCGGGACCGCCCCGCGTGACGAGCACGCCGTTGGCCGAGGCCGCGTCCACGTCGATGTTTCGGATATCCACGGCGCCGCGCACGAAGGCCACCAGGCCCGGCAGGCTTCCGAAGAGCCTGGCCTCGCCCGGGGTCGCGCGGTCGGCGACGATAATATCGCAGCCGGCCGCCTCCGCGATCAGGGCGTCGGTGGCGAGTGGAACCCCGGTGACGTTCAGGTGGACGGTCCCGAGCTCCCCGAGCGCGGAGACCGCCTTGTCGCTGTAGTAGTTCTTCAGGACATCCGGCGGGTGGGTGAGGAAGATGGTGGTCATGTCGATCTCGCTGGCGGAAATTCAGAAGCCGTATAGCGCGGCGGGGTTGTCCACCAGGATCCTGTGCCGGACATGCTCGTCCGGGGCCCAGTGGAGCAGCGTGTCCAGCAGCAGGGCATCGTCCGGTGGGTCGTCCCGCGCCATCGGATGGGGCCAGTTCGTGGCCCACACCATGCGCTCGGGCGCGGCCTTGATCAGCTCCCGCGCCAATAGGCCCACGTCGTCGTAGAGCGGCGGGCCGACCCGCGAGGTCTCGTAGGGCGCCGACACCTTGACCCAGCATCGCCCCGTATCGAGCAGACGGAGCAACGCCTGGAACCCCGGATGGCCGGTTTCCACGGGCTCGAGAAACTTGCCGTTGTGGTCGATGACCAGGGCGCCGGGCAGGCTCCGAAGCTGCGCCTCCCTTTCCGCCAGCTTGCGACCGTCCATCTGCAGCTGGACGTGCCAGCCGAAGGCGTGGACGCGGGCGGCCATGTCCTCGAGGATCTCCCACGGCAGCACGCCGCCCGGCAGCATGAAGAAGCGGATGCCCCTTATGCCGGCCTCGGTCAGGCGCTCCAGCTCTTCGTCGCTCGCCTCCAGATTCACCACCGCCACGCCGCGCGCCTTTGGTCCCAACCGGGCCATGGCGTCCAGCGTGCAGCGGTTGTCGGTTCCGTAGGCCGAGGGCTGAACGATCACGACCCGCTCGATGCCCAGGCGGTCCATGATCCTCCGGTAGTCCTCGACCAGCGCCAGGGACGGCTTGAACGCCGCGGTCGGGGCCACGGGATACGCGCTCTCGGGCCCATAGACATGGATGTGGCAATCGCATGTTCCGGCGGGCGTCGCGAGCCGTGGCGATGTATCCGCCGTTGGCGAAGGGTCGGGCATGTTACGCTCCCGGTCTGGAGGCAAGCCATGGACACTCGGCTGTCCCTCGACACCATTACGATAAAGGGAGCCGCCCTCGAGGAGAAGTTCCGCCTCGCCGCGCAGGCGGGCTTCACCGGCCTCGAGCTCTGGGGCCGTGAGGTCGATGGCCATCCATCCGCGCCCAAGACCATCAACCGCCTGGCGCGCCGGTACGGCCTCGTGATCGAAGGCATGTGTCCCGAGCCCGACCTCTATCGCTGGCACCACCAGTGGGACGCGGATCTCGAGCGCGATCTCGAGGCACGGCTGCCGCTCTATGCGGCGATCGGCGCGCATTACCTCGTCCTTCCGGTCCTGAGCGAGGACGGCACGCTCGAGGACACCGCGGAGAACCTGGATCGCGCGGCCCGGATCGCGGCGAAGCACGGCCTTCGCGTGGGGCTCGAGCCCATCGGGCACGTCCGGAAGCTCGCGCGCGTCACCGACGCGCTTGAGATCGTGCGGCAGCTCGGCGGCAACACAGGCATCGTCCTGGATGTCTTTCACTTTTTCCGCGGCGGGAACGATCTGGAGGTGCTCGACGAGCTGGACCCGTCCCTGGTCCGCGCCGTCCACCTCGACGACGCCCAGGACATCCCACGGGAGCAGCTTGTGGGATACCGGCACCGAACCTATCCCGGCCACGGTATCTTCGACGTCGCAGGTTTCTGCGCGCGCCTCGCACGCATCGGCTACCGCGGTCCCTACGTCATCGAGCTGCTTGGGGACAAGGTCTGGGCCGAGGAGCCGGGCCGGGTCTGCGCCACCGCCTACGAAGCAGCGCGGCGCGTCTTGGATCGCGGCGCGTGAGGCCGCCGGCTACCCAGGCGTCTTGAGTCGGTGATCCCGCGGAACAGCTCCACCGCGACGTGGGACGCCCGGCCATCGACGTTCCGCGGACCGCGCCCGTCGCCACGGTCTTGTTCGTTCACGGTGCGGAACTCGGCGCTGAAGCGCGTGAGCCCGCTTTCGTTCGCGACGCTCCCGTGGAGGTGGGCGCCCGAGAAGCACAAGAGATCGCCCGGCTCGATGACGATAGGGAGCTCGCCCTTCGTCTCCACCGGCTCAGTGGCCACTGGCAAGAGGGGATAGTCGCCCTTCTCGCCCCTCGCGCGTCGCTTTCTCAGCTCGCGGATGTCCCAGCGGTCGCTGTCGTTCGCGATGGGCCGCTCCCAATACGCCGGATAGACGACCATGGTTCGATCGCGCGCCACCGGATAGATCGGGTGCCACCAGTTGATCTGCTCCATGAGGTTCGACCCCCAGGTGTCGCGGTGCGGCGGGAGCGAGCGCACGGTGGCGCTCTCGCGGCTCGTCCCGGAAGGCTGGACGCGCAGGCGGAGCACGTCCCAGAAGGTCTCGCGCAGCTCGACGCCTACCTGCTCGAGCGCCCGCATGTGGAGCCGCTTTATCTCCGCGTGCCGCCGAAACGTTGCTCTGAGCTTCTCCGCCCGAGCCGCGAATTCAGCGGGGTCGCAGGACGCGTGCGCCAGCACGGGAGCGCGGGGGTGGAACGCGCCCCGGATAAGGCGGTCGGCGAGAGCAAGCATCTCGACAAGCGCCGGCACCTGTCTGTGGACCAGAATATCGCCGCGAAAAATCAGCCCGGCCCTGGCGCCGTCGTCGAGCGGGAAGTTCATCGCTTTGAGTTCGGGCATCCTGGAGGCTCGTCCTTGTCTCACCGCGGGATTTCGCGACCGCGGGCCCCGGACGATGCTATGGTTGGGCCATGGCGAAGACCAGCCCCGATGGATTCGTGCGCGCGGCGCCGCTCGAGGAGCTGAAGGCCAAAGGGAAGATCGTCGTCAGCGGCG
>JBHICL010000410.1:0-3446 GCA_046759605.1 Alphaproteobacteria bacterium
GTGCGGTGCCGCGTGTCGATTCCCATTTGCGGAGCCAACAAAATCAAGGGGTTAGGCTACGCCAGGAACGGACTCTCGGCGTCCCAAGCAGCAGCCGCGTTTTGGCACATCGCGATGCCGCTAGCGGGAGCCGTCCACAGCATCAGATGCAGAAGTCAGCGTCCAGTCTGAGTCGTTCGTTGCTCTGCGCTATCCTGGTCACATTGGCGCGGTAAAGTAATGGAGACCGGCATGAGGTTTGAGCGGCTATTCTTTGGATACCGCGTCCATCTGCACATCGCGGCTCGCGAGGCAAGCACGGGTCGCGTGGTAGCTGCTTTCGAGCATTGCTCCGGGGTCGCGGCCCTCCTCGACCAGCAACTCGCGCGCATAGGCGGTCAGTCGCTCCAATGACTCGCTCTGGCGCCAGTCGTCGGCCGTCGTGCCCGCCAGGCTCAATCCTTGAACCGGCGGCATCGGCGGTGCGCCCTGATCCTCGGATGGGCGGTGCCACATCGACAGCCGGTAGTAGATTCGCTCGGCGCACTGCGCCACGGTGCTCAGGATTGTTTCTCCGCCGCCGTGCAGGAACCCGGGCGGATAGGTGGTATCGCTGCCATGACATGCGCCGCAATAACGGCGGAAGGTAAGCAGCGGACCGCGGTGCTCCAGCGCCACCGACAAGGCTGCGTCGGGCGGACCGGCCTCGACGTCGAGGCGCGGATCCGGCGTTGGCCTCGAGTCGCAGCATCGAGACGCGGACAAGACACCGAGCTCGGCGAGTAGCCAACCGGACAGGCTCGCACCGTTGAAGCGGTCGGCGAGCAGCGGCGAAGACGCGGAGACGCTCGCGGCAAGGCGCTCCAAGGTCGAGGCGACCGGTCGGAAGTCGTCGGCGATGGAGAGCGTGCCGGTGGCATCGAACCGTGTGGCGCTGTCGGCCACGCCTTCGTCCCAGGCGAGAGCAAAGCCAAGGAAGGAGTTGCCGTCGGGCGCCCTGATGGCCGTCTCACCATATCTACCGACCAGGCGCAGCACGATCCGGCTACCGGCTTGCGCATCTTCGACGCGCCCCACCATGGTGCGCCGAGCATAGGTGCCTCCGCCGATCTCGAGCCAGCCGGTCTCGCCCTCGGCGCTCCCGTCGGGCGTCACCCGAAGCTGGGCCCGCAGATTAAACTCCGCGTCTGTCTCCGGCCCCGTCCCACATTCGATCTGGAGCAACCGGGGGCGCCCGGCGAAGCCTCGGCGAATCACCTTGCAAGTCGCTGTCAACGAACGGCCGGGTGTGCCCTCGCCAGTCTCACGCAGATACCGGTCCAGCAATATCATGTGCCGATCGGGCAAGGAGTGGGACAGCCCGCGCACCAATCGGTCCAGGTCGCGGGCGGACGAGGCTTCCCATCGGGCCGTCGGCGGCCGGTGTCTGAGCGGATCCAGCGCGACCGACACCACGGATGGCGAGGGCGACATCAGCGGTGAGCGATTGGGAAGGTTCGGGTTCGGTATCAGTAGGCCGTCCGGCCAGCGCTGGGTCCAGTTGCGCCGTTGCAATGGCAGGTAGCCGTCGGCATACAGCGCAGCCGTTCGATCGAAGCTCGCGAAGTTGCTCAGACGATACTGGACCATGGCCTGGAGGGCGCCTGCGCGACAACGTGCGACCTCGGTCGGGAGGGCCGAAGCACAGCCTTCGAACCAGAGCCGTTGATACACCGGCAGCAGATTGGCCTCGTTGGTGGCCGTGTCGATCGCTGTCACTGCGCGGTCGACGTCGGTCACGGGAACACCATGAAACTGCGCTCCCAGCCCGGCGAGGCGGCTCACCACTTGGGGGTTGGCGGTGGTCTCGTCCCAGCTCGCATCGGCGAAGATCGGGGCCGCGTTCTGATGGCAACTGGTGCACAGCGCCCGCCGGGCATAGCGCACTCGGGGCTCACCGCGTGGGCCGTAGTCGCGCACGACCTGAAACTCGAACCGACTCGCCGCCTCGTTGTAGCTGATGATCTCAACCACGTGCGCTTGCGGCTGATAACCCAGAAACAGGCGATTCTTGAGCCGGATGCCGAGCGGCCCCGTACCCGAATCCGGCTCGCCGGTCACTGCCACCACGATCCTCGGTGATTGGAAGTAGTCCGGGGCGGCGGCTTCTCGCTGCAGGGATCGCCCGAGAGGGATGAGCGTGGTGTCGAGCGGTGATCGCGACATGGCCTCCCCTCCCGCCGCGTGCTCGAGCATTTGCAGCAATCGCGGGAAGGGAAACGGTACCTCGTGGATCACACCAGCCGGAGTTACGCGGCTGAAGACGGCATCGAACGCGGATCCACCCATCGGCGGAAGATCCGGACCGGGCGCGTTCGGGTCCACTGCCCAGGTCCCCACCTCGGAAACCGCCGGTGTCGCACTGGGCGCGTACTGACGCTCGCCATCCGAGGGCCCCGGCGGAAGGCGACGGTCAAGAAATGCCGCCACGTCCTCGATGGCGCGCACGTGGGCGAGCCGGTCATAGCGCCTGCGCGCCGTCCCGACTGGTCCGGACGCCGAAGCCCCGGCAAGCTCGGCCTGCGGGTCGTCGAATCCCGGCAGCGTTCCCTTGTAGACCCGCACTTCTAGCGCAGGCATGTCTGCGAGCGCATCGCAGGAATTGCCCGGCCCGGCCCCATCCGACTCGGCCCGCAGCACCAGCATCGGACGCGAAGACGACCGCTGGCCGCCACAGCTCGTGGGTGTCACCGCCACGGCGGCTTTGAATATCTCACGGCGCGCTCCGACGGCCTCGAGGTCACCGACCAGGGCGCCAACCGGGGCGTCGCCCCAGCCCATCACCGCCATGCGCCCGGAGTCGACCTCCGGACGGGCCGAGAGATAGCGCGCGGCCCCCAGCGCGTGCAGCAGGCGCATTCGCAGCAAGTCGGCCCGCGCCGCAGGCTCGCGGATCCCGCAGGTTCGATCGCGGTCGTGCATGAAGTAATCGTCTACGACCAGGGCCACATAGCCGCGTTCGGAAAGTGCCCGCGCCCAGGTTTGGTGGTAAGGCTTGCGACCCTCGCAAGAGGGCAGCATCACCACCGCCGGGTGGCGGCGGCCGGCCTCGACCGGCACGCTCAGATAGCCGCGGACGGGAGAATATCCGTGCCCGGAGACGTGCTCGCCACTCTCGACGAGGGTCTGGTCGGGGGACGCGGGAAAGGTTATCCACTGCGCGGCGACGGGGCTGGTGAGCCCAGCAACGAACCAGCCTCCGAGGAGAAAGACAGCGAGTGCGCGATTTGTGTGCATCGACGCGATCCGAGATGGTGCCAACATGTCGATTTTACTGCCGATCGCGTAGAGAATGCGAAAATTCCTTAGCCGAGATTTCCCAGATGATCTCTCCCATCCAGCGAAAACGGTAGCGAAATCGAGCATCGATAGTAAGCGTGGCCGTTTATTCCGGCTCGGCGGCTTGGGATGGGCCACTCGGTGCATCC
>JBHICL010000411.1:0-3441 GCA_046759605.1 Alphaproteobacteria bacterium
CGGTCCTCGAACGCATTTCGTCCATCGACCAGGACGTAGCAGCGATCCGAGATCTCCAGCGACCGTTGGGCCTCCTGCTCGACGATGATGACCGTCTTTCCCTGTTCATGGATCTCCACGACCTTGTCGAACACTTCGCCGGCCATACGTGGCGAGAGCGCAGCCGAAGGCTCGTCCAGCAGCAGGAGCCGCGGATCGGTCATGAGCGCGCGGGCAAGCGCCAGCATCTGGCGTTCGCCTCCACTCATCGTGCGCACCCGTTGATTTCGGCGTTCCACGAGGCGCGGGAACTGTGCGTATACCTCACCGATCTTCTCCTTCAGCTGGTTGCGGCCGACCAGATATCCCCCCATCCTCAGATTTTCATCGACCGTCAGGGAAGGGAAGACGTTCTCGAGCTGCGGCACGTAGGCGATGCCATGCCTCACCCGCTGATCGGGGCGCAGCGGCGCGATGTCCGCGCCATCGAACCGGACCCTGCCCGCGTGCACGACGACATAGCCCATGATGGCCTTGAGGAGCGTGCTCTTTCCGGCTCCGTTGGGGCCGATGATGGTGACCACCTCCCGGTCGTCCACGTGAACGCTGATGCCGTGGAGCACCTCGGTGCCGTCATAACCGGCGTGGATGTCCTCGACCTCGATCAGCCCCATGGTGCACCTCGGGTTCGCCCGGCCGAACGGCCCGGCTCATACCGCCGCATGTCCTCTCTTGAGTCCACGGGGCGCCAGATACGCGCGCAGCACGTCGTCGCGCCTGAGCGTCTCCTCCGCCGGTCCTTCGGCGATGACCCGTCCGGCGTCGAGCACCGACACCAGATCGCACACGTCGCGAATGACCCGCATGTTGTGCTCGACGATCAGAAAGTTCTGCCCTTCCGCTCTCAGGCGCCGAATGACGTCGAGGATGTCCTCTATGAGCCTCGGGTTCACGCCGGCCACGGGCTCGTCGAGCAGCACGAGCTGTGGCCCGGCCATGAGCGCCTGACCCAGCGCCAGCAGCTTCTTCTGGCCGCCGGACAGGTGTGCGGCGTAGGCGTCGGCCTTGCCTCCAAGCTTCACGAGGTCCAGCAGGTGGCGCGCTCGTTCGAGGGCCCGTCTCTCCTCGCCCCGCACCCTACCGTAACGGAGGAACGTATTCAGGACGCCTTCGCCGAGCTGATTCTGTGGCGCGAGCAGCATGTTCTCCATCACCGTCATGCGCTCGGGACACAGGTTTGCCTGAAATGTGCGGTACAGCCCGAGGCGGCCGATATGGTCCGGTGACAAGCCGTCCAGGGACTTGCCGTTGAACGTGATGTGGCCACCGTCCTGGGGGATGAACCCGGTGATCACGTTGAACAACGTGGTCTTGCCTGACCCGTTGGGTCCGATCAGGCCATAAATGGAGCCGCTCGCCACCTCGAGCGAGACCCCGTCGAGCGCCCGCAGCCCTCCAAAGCTCTTCTGGACATCCTCAACCTTCAGCAGCACGTCCGCGGTCATAACGACGACGCCTCTCGGGTACCAGTCCATTCGGCATGTATATGATAACGAGAATAATCAGGACGCCGATGAAAATCATGCGCATCGGGCCCAGCACCGATGGGTCTATCGCCACATAGCCGGCCAGGAAGCGCGTGGAGTTGTTGATCACTTGAATGACGAAGGTGCCTGCCAGCGCGCCCAGGAAATTACCCGCCCCACCCAGGATCACCATCGCCCACACGATGAACGTCTCCAACGGCAGGAAATACTCCGGTGAAATATAGGCGTTGTAGTGCGCGAACAGGGCGCCTGCGAGACCTCCCAGAGCGCCGCCGACGGCCATGGCTCTGATGCGAAAGCTGCTCACCTGCTTGCCGAGCGCAAGGGGCACGTCGTCGCCTTCGCGCAACGCTTTGAGCGTGCGTCCGAACGGCATTCTCGCAAGCCATGTGACGATGAGGTACGAACCGACGACGCAGAACGCCACCAGACCCAGATAGAAGAAGTTGTAGCCCTGGATCGTGAACAGCTCGCGCAGCGGTCTCGGGATGCCGCTGACGCCGAAGGCCTCGCCCTGGTACGGCCCTCCGAGCGGCGTGTTCAGGAAGATGAGGCGGATGATTTCCGCGGCCGCGAGCGTACTGATTGCCCAATAGTCCTGCTGCAGGTTGGCCGTGGGCAGCGCGATCAGCATGCCGTACAAGGCCGCGGCGAGGATGCCGCCGCCAATGCCGACGATGACCGGCAATCCGCCTATCACGACGAGGATGGTCGAGACATAGGCCCCGAGCATGAAAAACCCGACGTGCCCGAGATTGACAAGCCCGGTCACGCCGTACTGGAGGTTGAGGCTGAGGCTCAGGATTCCCCAGATACCCGCGATGGTGACGAGATAGACCAGGAAATCGATCATCGCCTGACCCCCAGGATCCCGCGGGGGCGTAGCAAGAGCGTCAATATCAGAAGGCTGAACGGAATAGCCGCTTTATAGCCGGTGGGGATGTAGACGAACGCGTCTTCCTCGAGGCCCAGGGCATCGAAAAGCGGGGCCCAGTTGATCGTGAGACCTATGTTTTCCGCGAAACCCACGAGGGCGGCGCCCAGCATGGCGCCGTAGGGGTGGCCGATGCCGCCCACGATCGCCGCGCTGAATACCTCGACGATAATGCCGAACCCCATATCGGGCTTGAGCTGCGTGCTGAGTCCGATCAGAACCCCACCGAGCGCGGCGAAACCGCTGCCTATGAACCAGACGGCGCGTATCACCCGCTCGGTATGAATCCCGCTTGCTTGGGAGAGCTGCGCGTTGTCCGCGGTGGCGCGCATCGCGATGCCCAGCGTCGTGCGGGTCAGCAGCAGATGGAAGACGAGCATGGCGGCGACCGCGGCGAGGATAATCGCAAGTTGGAACGGCGTGATGCGGGCGCCCGCAACCACCCATGGGCGCAGCACGCCGATCTCGAAGAAGAACGGCGATGGTCCCCAGATGGCCCTTACCGTCTCGCGCATTGCGATGCCGAGGGCGAACGCCGCGATCATCAGCATGATCGACGAGCGGTTGCGGAGTCGCGAAAAGATCAAGCGGTCGCAAGCGATGCCGATGGCACCGGTGCAGACGATGGCGACGGCGACGGCGGTCACGAGGTTGATACCCACGGTGGCCGAGAAGAAGAGCGCCAGATAGGCGCCGACCGTGGCGAACTCGACGTGCGAAAAGTTGGGAAAACGCAGCACGCTGTAGACCATTGTCAGGCCCACGGCCAGCAACGAGAGTTCGGACGCCCGGATCAGGCTATCGAGTATGACCTGGATCATGGGTTTTGCGCCTTCTCATGTCCGGCGCCGCTGTGCAAAGCCGAAACCTATTGCGGAGAAGTTCGGCATGCCAATGGTCGCGCTCCAGTTCGCTCCGCCAGGCGCAGCCACTGACAGAACTAGCCAAGGGGTCGATGACTGGCAAGCAAAAACACGGGCG
>JBHICL010000412.1:0-3420 GCA_046759605.1 Alphaproteobacteria bacterium
GACCGTCAATTCGAGCCTCGAGGGAGCCGCCGCGCAAGCCAGCCCGCTCTGCGGGGCTACCGCGAGTCACGCGTTGGACGAGCAGCCCGCCTGGCACATTGAGGTTCATGAGGCCGGCAAGCTGGTCACCGTCGAGAAAGATGGCCTCGATGCCTATCCAGATACGGTCTTCCAGAGCCAGTAGCTGCTTGGCCGTGTTGATGGCCACCGCGAAGCCCAGTCCTTGAAAGCCTCCGGACTGGCTGATGATCCGCGACGCGATGCCGATCACCTCACCCTGGGAGTTGATTGTCAACGCTCACCTGAAAGCGCGCAAATCTGAACCGGCGTCAATCTGATCGTTCGGGGTTTTTCTCTTCTCTTCAATGGAAAAGCAATGAGGGTTGTGGGCGCTGTGCGAAACTGCGGTCTGTGCGGTTTTGCAAGCATCCTGTGGGCGCGTTGTGTGCGTCCACAGGTGCGGCAGCGTCCACAGCCCACTGACGCCGCAAGTTTGATAAGGTCGTGCGCGGCTGAGCGACAGTCGAGGACCCGGAGCGTGTACCTCCGGGCCCTCGTGACCGACTCGACGCTGCGGCAGGCCGAATCAGCCCACGCCTATTCTGCCACGGTGCCGCTGTTGACCGCGCGCTCAGCGCTGCGGCCTCGTGGACTCGGCGCTTCGTGTTCGCTCTTGCCGGGCGTGCGCCCGACCGTTCAGTCTCTGTCCGTCCTGCGACCGCGGCCACGCCTACTGCAGCGACCCGTGCCGCGAGGCCGGCCGGCGCGCCTCGGTGCGCGCGGCCCGGCGCCGGCATCAATGCAGTCCTGAAGGCCGACTCGATCATCGCGACCACCAGCGCGCCTATCGGGCGCGGCGCCGCGTGATGGATCAGTCTTCCCTCCGCCGCCCACGCGCGGCCACACTACCGCCCTTGTCGGCTCCGCCCGGGCGCCTCTCGCTGACGCGGTGCGCTCGTTGTGGACGGTCCAGTCGCTGGCTCACCTGGGTGTGGCCGCGGCGGCGGCCGCGGGTCCGGCGGTGCTGACGGGACACGGAGGGAAGGTGGACGTGATGTCGCCCGAACACCACGCCGAGATTCGGCGGCTCTTCTACGCCGAGCACTGGAAGATCGGCACCATTGCCGCCACGCTCGGCGTGCATCACACGACCGTCCAACTCGCGCTCAATCGCCTCAGTGTGGACCCGGCGCGGTACGGCGGGCGCCCGAGCCTGCTCGATCCGTATGTGCCCTTCACCCGAGACACGCTGGCGCAGTATCCGCGCCTGCGCGCGACCCGCATCCACGAGATGCTCCGCCTGCGGGGCTATGTGGGCTCCGCCGTGCAGGTCCGGCGCCTGGTGCGCCGCCTCCGCCCCGCGCCGCCGAGTGAGGCCTATCTCCGGCTGACGACGCTGCCCGGCGAAGTCGCGCAGGTCGACTGGGGCAGCTTCGGCTCCCTCCGCATCGGCCGCGGGACCCGCCCGCTCTCCGGCTTCGTCATGGTGCTCGCGTACTCCCGGGCGCTCCATGCGGTCTTTACGCTCGACCAGACGCTGGAGAGTTTCCTCCGCGGGCATGTCGAGAGCTTCGCGGCGCTGGGCGGGTGTGCGCGCACCCTGCTGTACGACAATCTCCGTAGCGTCGTGCTCGATCGCCAGGGCAGCGCCATTCACTTTCATCCGCGGTTGCTGGAGCTGGCCGGCCACTATCATTTCGCCCCGCGGCCCTGCGCGCCCGCACGCGCGAATGAGAAAGGGAAGGTCGAGCGCCAGATTCAGTACCTCCGCCACGCCTTCTTCGCCGCGCGGCCCTTTCGCGACCTCGACGACCTCCACGCCCAGTTTCAGCGCTGGCGCGACGAGGTCGCGCATCAGCGCCCCCATCCCGAGCACCGCGACCGCTCCGTCGCCGCTGTGCTCGCCGAGGAGCAGCGGGTGCTCCTGCCGCTCCCCGCGCATCCCTTCGAGACGACGTTCGTCAAGGCGGTCCGCTCGGGCAAGCAACCCTACGTGCGCTTCGACCGCAATCTCTACACGATCCCGCACACCCACATCCGGCGGCCGCTGACCCTCGTCGCCGATCCCACCACGATCCGCGTGCTCGATGGCCTGACCGAGCTCGCGCGCCATGCGCGCAGCTACGACACCGGCACCGTCGTCGAAGACCCCGCCCATCTCGACGGCCTCGTCGCCGCCAAAGCCGAGGCGCGCCCCGTCACCACACGCGACCGTCTGCGCCGCGCCGTGCCCGCGACCGCGCGGCTCTTCGAGCAGTGGGCCGCCCGCGGAGACGCCGGCATCGGTCAGACCCGGCGTCTCCTCGATCTCCTCGACGACTACGGGCCCGTCGAACTGGCCGCGGCCATCGAAGAGGCCTTGACGCGCGACGCGCCCAGTGCCGGCACCATCGCGCATCTGCTCGAACAACGGCGCCGGCGACGGGGCCTCAAACCGCCCGTGCCGTTCGTCCTGCCCCACCGGCCCGGCGTGCAGGATCTCGACGTCCACCCTCACGACTTGGAGACCTACGATGCCCTCAGCCGTCCCGACCCCGAGCCCGATCCTGAGCAGTAACCTCCGCCGCTTGGGGCTCGTCCGCATGGCCGAGGACCTCAACGACGTCATCGCCCGCGCGACCCGCGAGCGCTGGGCCCCGGTCCCCCTCCTCGAAGCCCTCGTCACCGCCGAACTGGAGGACCGCACGCGCCGCAGCCTCGAGCGGCGGCTGAAACACGCCCGCCTCGGGCGCTTCAAGCCACTCGCCGATTGGGAATGGGACTGGCCCAAGAGCCTCCCGCGTCCGACGCTCGAGCGCGTCCTGAGCCTCGACTTCCTCGGCCGCGCCGAGAACGTCATCCTCGTCGGGCCGCAAGGGCTCGGCAAGACGATGCTCGCCAAGAACATCGCCCATCAGGTCGTCCTCAGCGGCCACTCGGCGTTCTTCAGCACCGCCGCCGATCTCCTGCTCGATCTCAGCGGCCAGGAAACCACCCGTGCCCTCGAACGCCGCCTGCGTCACTACACGCGGCCCTCGCTCCTGGTCATCGATGAGATCGGATACCTCGCCTACGATGCGCACGCCGCCGACCTCCTCTTTCAGATCGTCACCCGGCGCTATGAGCAGAAAGCGCTCCTCGTCACCACCAATTTGTCCTTCAAGCAGTGGGACACGATCTTTCCCAATGCGTCGTGCGCCGTCGCCCTCATCGATCGGCTGACCCATCACGCCGAGATCATTCCCATCGAAGGCGAGAGCTATCGCCGTCGCGATGCGGAGCGCGCCCACAAGGCCCGACGCGCGTCTGCCTAACCCATGCCGGTGCCCAGATCCCTGGTCACCGGCGTCGGTCCAGATTTACGCGCTTTCTGATGAACGGCAACAGCTGCTGACTGGGCAAGACCCGGTCTGCGAACTCGGCCAGGAACGCCGCCCCGTG
>JBHICL010000413.1:0-3406 GCA_046759605.1 Alphaproteobacteria bacterium
GGCGGCAAGGTGATGAACCCGTTCGAGCTCGGCAATGCCGTGCGCACAGGGGTCGTCGACGTCGGCAACCTGCCCGGCGCCTTCTACACCAACCTGATGCCCGAGGCCGACGCCCTCAAGATGACCAAGGCGCCCATGAAAGAGCTGCGCCAGAACGGCTCGTGGGACTACTTCAACCAGCTCCACAACGAAAAGGTGAACGCGTACTTCCTGGCCCGGCAGAAGGACCGGGTCCCGTTCCATCTCTATCTGACCAAGGAGATCGAAGGGATGGACCTTACGGGTCTGAAGATCCGGGTCACGCCGATCTATCGCTCGTTCTTCGAATCCATGGGCGCGACAATGGTCCGCACGGCCCCGGGGGAGGTGTTCGCGGCGCTCGAGCGCGGCGTGGTGGACGGCTACGGCTGGCCGATTCAGGGCATCTTCGATCTCGGATGGCACGAGGTCACGAAGTTCCGCGTCGATCCCGGTTTCTATAGCGCGGCCGTCGAGGTGCTGGTCAACCTTGACACCTGGGACCGGCTGACCGACGAGCAGAAAGCCGTCCTCCATGAGGCGGCAGAGTGGCTCGACGAGTTCGGCGGGGCGGAGGACACCGCGTTGAACGAAAGCGAAGCACAGCGGCAGGTTGACTTCGGTATTCAGGTCATCGGCTTCGAAGGCGACGCCGGGAGGACCTACCTCGAGCAGGCCGAGGACTCGGCCTGGGCGACGATCGTGGAAGTCAGCCCCGAGCACGGTCCCAAGCTACGCGAGCTGCTTAGCCAATAGCCGGGATGCCGATAACCGGGCCGGCCTTCCTCCCGGCCCGGCGGCTCCTTGCCGTCGCGGCAAGGAACGGAGAACGACTTGGCCTACATATCGCGAACGTACCGCTTGCTGCTCGAGCTCTGCGGGATCGTCGCCGGCCTCCTGATAGGGGGGCTGGCGATCATGGTCGCCGTCGACGTTCTCATCAGGGATACGGGTGCCGGTAGTCTTCCGTGGGTCCTGGAGGTCGCGGAGTACATTCTCTACATCTCCACGTTTCTCGCAGCACCGTGGGTCCTCGCCCAGAACGCCCACGTCCGCGTCGACGTCTTCGTCAACCTTCTTGGACCCGAGGGGAGCCGAGTTGCCGACGCCGCGGTCAACGTCGTGGGCCTCGCGATCTCACTGGTAATGCTCTATTTCGGCTTCACCGCCGCCTTCGACGCCTATCGCATCGGCTCTCTGATATTCAAGGAGCTCATCGTTCCGGAGTGGTGGCTGCTGTCGGTCATCCCGTTTTCGGCCGCGTTGCTCTCGGCCGAGTTCTGCCTGCGCGTCGCGCGAGCCCGGGCCCCCGCGCCGCGAGAGGCGTTCACGAGGGACGGGCTCTAAGACATGGAATGGAGTGCGGCGCTGCTGCTTCTTCTGGGCACGCTGATCGTGCTCATGGGGTTGGGCCTACCCGTGGCGTTCGCGTTCCTTGGTGTGAACGTGGTGGGGGCCTATGTGTTTCTCGGCGGCGACGTGGGGCTGAGCCAGTTCGTTCGCAACGCCATGGCGTCCTTGACGACCTTTACGCTGGCGCCCATACCCCTGTTCCTGCTACTGGGCGAGATCCTGTTCCACACGGGCGTCGCCTTCAAAGCCATCGACGCGATAGAGACGGCGGTGCGACGCATGCCGGGCCGGCTCTCCGTGGTCTCGGTGCTGGGCGGCACGGTCTTCTCGTCGCTGTCCGGCTCAACGTTGGCGAACACAGCCGTGCTCGGTAGCACGCTGCTCCCCGACATGATCCGGCGGGGCTACCATCCGTCCATGGCGATGGGGCCGATCATGGCCACGGGCGGCATCGCCATGCTGATACCGCCTTCCGCGCTTGCCGTGCTTCTGGGCAGCCTGGCGGGCATCTCCATATCGAGACTGCTCATCGCCGGCATCATTCCGGGCCTGATGATGAGCGTGCTGTTCCTGGCTTACGTGGTCGGGCGCTGCGCTTTGCGGCCCGGCCTGGCGCCCGTTTACGACGTGGCAACACTTTCAGGTTGGCAGCGCTGGCGGCCGTTCGTCGTCTACGTCGTGCCGCTGTTCACGATCTTCGTGGTTGTCGTTGGCAGCATCCTGATCGGTTTGGCAACGCCCACGGAATCGGCCGCTCTCGGCTGCGTCGCGGCGCTGGCGATCGCAGCCGCCTACCGCTCGCTCACGCTCCGAAGCCTGGTGATGGCCTTGCGCGAGACGGCAAAGGTCTCCGTCATGATCCTCTTCATCATCGCCGCGTCGGTGACCTTCTCACAGATCCTGGCTTTCTCGGGCGCAACGAACGGGCTTCTCGACCTGTTAGGTGGGAGCGGCACGACGGAACTGGGGATCATCGTCAGCATGTTGCTTGTGCTGCTTATTCTGGGCGCCTTCATGGATCAGGTCAGCATGATCATGATCACCATACCGTTCTTCATACCGCTCGCGCTCCTCGTGCAAATCGATCTGCTGTGGCTTGGCGTGCTGATGCTGATCGCCATGGAGATCAGCTTCCTGACGCCCCCTTTCGGTCTGCTCATCTATGTCATGAAGGGCGTGGCGCCGCCGAGCATAACACTGCAGCAGATCTACGTCGCCGCGGCGCCGTTCATCGGCCTGGAGCTGATCGTGCTCGCGCTTCTGGTCGCATTTCCGCCGATCGCCACCTGGCTACCGCGCCTGATCCTTGCTTGATGAGGTAGAAACAGGATCCTCATCCGAGCTTGCCCAGCCGCAGTAGCAGCTCGACCTCCTTCAGAGATACAGTCGTTTTCCGCCTTACATCCTCCTCGAAATCGCGGATCGCCTCCCGTGTCTTGGGGCCGAGCTCTCCATCGACCGGACCCGGATCGTAGCCGAGCCGGCGCAGCTCCGTCTGTACCGCTGACACGTCGCCTTCCGGAACTCTTATCTCTTCGATCTTTGCCGCGGCGGTACCGCCTTCGGCGCTCGCGTCGCTATCCGAGGCCTCTATGTCTTCCGTGTTGGCCTGCGGCGCCGCCGCGACACGCTCGATTCCCGCTTCCGCCGTTTGTGTGAGCCGTTGCGCGCCGTTCCCGTAGCCCCCGTTCTCGAATGAGGTGAGCAGCTCGGCGGTATCGCGATAGCCATTGGCGGCCTCGCGGAGGTCCTCGAAATACTCCGCAAACTGCTGACGCGGGAGATCGATACCTCGAAGCCGAGCGCCGATGTCCTCGAGGTCATCACTGGATGCGAGGGCCGCCAGCATCGCGTCGGGCCTGAGCCCGAACTCGGCCGCCGTCTGGGCCAGGTTGAGGGGTTGCTCGAACCGTTCCGCCAGAGAGAAGATCGGTTCGTAACCGGCCGAGTCCCGAAGGGCCGGGTCGATACCGGCCCGCACGAGTGCGCTGTGGAAACGCTCGCGGTCCTCCTTGAGCAGCGCCTGAAACACATC
>JBHICL010000414.1:0-3402 GCA_046759605.1 Alphaproteobacteria bacterium
GCGAAGCGCGCCACCCATAGATAGCCCGCAATCCCGGCAATAGTGCCCGAGATGCAGTAGACGAGGAATCGTGCGCGCCGGACCGAAATACCAACGTAGTGGGCGGCGATGGGGTTGCCCCCCACCGCATAGAGGGTGCGACCGATCCGCGTGTGGTTGAGGAAGACCCACGCCACCAGGGTGACGACCACGGCGGACCAGAACAGGTTGGTGAGGCCCAGGGTCGTTTCCATTGGGAAGCGCTGAAACGGCTGCGACATCTCGTTCGACGATACCCACGCGCCGCCGCTCAGAACGAAGATCAAGCCGCGATAGACGCTAAGCGTCCCGAGCGTCGTCACGATTGGCGGAATGCCAACGACGGCGACGAAGAAACCGTTGACGGCGCCGAGGCACAGCCCGATCGCCCCCGCGGTGAGCATGAACACGATGACCGGCAGCTCGGGTTGGCTTTGTGACAACAGCGCGACGAACATGCCGCAGAATGCGAGGTTGGAGGCGACGGATATGTCGATCGCGCGGGTGAGGATCACCATCATCTGACCGATCGCGAGGATCACCAGGATGCTCGAGTCCGTCAGGACGTCCTCGAGGCTCGACAGGCTCAGGAACACCGGCGCTCGGGCACCCACCACCGCCAGCAGGATGACGATGAGGCCGGAGAGCGCGATCTCCCGGCGGCGAAAAAAGAGTTCGGCGAGAGTTTGCATCCGCCGGCTTCCTAATCGGCGCCGGTCGCGGCGGTGACGACGGCTTCCGCCGTGGCTTCGGCGCGCGCGAATCGGCGGCGGATACGGCCTTCGTACATCACGATGATGGAGTCCGACATGCCCAGCACCTCTTCGAGTTCGGACGAGACGAGGATGACCGCCAGGCCGTCCTGAACCAGTTCGCCCATGAACTCGTGAACGGCGGCTTTCGAGCCGATGTCGATCCCCTTCGTCGGCTCGTCGAGGATGATTATCGCCGGACGGGTCGCGAGCCACTTGCTGATGACGACTTTCTGCTGATTGCCGCCCGACAGCTCCTCAACCCGCTGCTCCAGGTGGGCGGCGCGCAGGGAGAGGCGGTGGCCCAGATCGCGCGTAAGCTTGCGTTCCCGTCCGCTGTCGAGGAACGGCCCACGGCTCAGGCGATCGACCAGCGGCAAGGTCACGTTCTCGCGGATCGACATTGGCAGAATCGCTCCCTGGACCTGACGGTCCTCCGGAACGTAGGCGATTCCGGCCGAGATGGCATCGGCTGGCGAGCCGATGCGAACGTCACGATCGCCGATACGGATGGCGCCGCTCATCGGGCGGCTGATGCCGAAGATGGCCTGCATGAGCTCGCTGCGCCCGGCGCCGACGAGACCGTAGAAGCCCAGGATCTCGCCGCGGCGGAGGGTGAACGAGATATCGTCGAACTCGGTCTCGTGTGTCAGGTGCTCCACATCCAGCACAGTGTCGCCAAGGGGAACATCGATCTTCGGAAACACCTCGTCGAGCGTCCGCCCCACCATCATCGACACGAGCTCCGGCTGGGTGACATCGGCAATGGTGCCGGTGCCGACGTGGAGCCCGTCCCTGAGCACCGTGTAGCGATCGGCGATGACGAACACTTCATCGAACTTGTGCGAGATGAAAAGCACTCCTTTTCCTGCCGCCTTCAGGTCCCCGATGATGTCGAAGAGGTACTCGATTTCACGTTGCGACAGCGCCGCGGTCGGCTCGTCCATGATGACGATCTTCGCGTCGTGCGACAGCGCCTTGGCGACGCCGACGATGTGGCGCTGGGCGACGCTCAGGTCCTTCACGCGGACGTCGGGCGAGATATCGATGTGCAGCTCGTCGAGGAGCTCGCGCGTGCGTCGCCGCATATGTGGCCAGTCGACGAACGGCAGCGGTCGACGCGCGGGTTGGTGACCCATGAAGATGTTCTCGGCGACCGTAAGCTCCTCGAACATCACCGTTTCCTGGTGGATCGCCGTTATCCCGGCGCGCCAGGCATCGTGGGGTGATGCGAACCGGACCTTTTCGCCCGCGATGCGCAGCCGGCCGGCGTCCGGCTGGTATATGCCGGTCAGGATCTTGACGAGCGTCGATTTGCCGGCGCCGTTTTCGCCGACGAGCGCCATGACCTGGCCGGCCTCGATCGACAGCCGAACATCGTCGAGCGCCTGTACGCCGGGGAAGCGCTTGGAAACGCCTTCGAGGTCAAGCAGGTGTTTGTCGAGGTTCGGTTCCCGCGTCTCAGCCATCGCGGTCATCGAGGGTCGTCCTCTGCGGCGGGTCGGCGGGAAGGTCGATCGGGACCTTCCCGCCATTGCTTGCGCCCGGCTCAGAAGATTTTGGCGAACTCGGCCACGTTGGAAATGTCGTAGGTGAACGGTTCCGCCATGGCGGCTTCACCGGCTTCGCCGATGACGATCTTGCCCATTCGGCCTGCGTCGATCTCCTCGCCTGTTGCTCCTGTCGCCTCTCCCTTTACGAAGCGGTATGCGAGATAGGTCGCCGAGTAGCCGAGGTCGATGGGATTCCAGATGGCGAAGCTCTTGACGGCTCCGCTCTCGACGTGGCCTTGCATTTCCGAGGGGAGACCAAGCCCGGTTACGAAGACCTTGCCGACAAGATCCTGGTCTTCTACGGCTTTTCCGGCGGCGGCGACGCCCACGGTGGTCGGCGCAATAATTCCCTTGAGCTCCGGGTAGGTTTTGAACAGGCCCAGCGCCTCGCGATAACTCTTGTCGGACTGGTCGTCGCCGTAAACGACCGTAACAAGGTTCAGTCCACCGTATTCGGGCTTCGTCAGCTCCTTTTTCATCTCATCGATCCAGATGTTCTGGTTGGTCGCCTGCGCCGTCGCGCTCAGGATCGCGATCTCGCCCTGGCCGCCGATCGCATCGGCCATCATTGCGATCTGTTTTGCCCCGATGAGTTGGTTGTTGGAGGGGTTGAGGTGCATAAGGCGACCCTCGGCCGCAATGCCGGAGTCCCATGAGATCACCTTGATTCCTCGCGACATCGCCCGCTTGGTTGCCGGGATGAGCGCGGTCGGATCATTCGCCGAGATAGCGATAGCGTCGACACGTTGCGCGATCAGCGAGTTGATGATCTCGATCTGGCCCTCGGCTGTCGGCGCCGTGGGTCCGGTATAGATAACCTCGACGTCCCCAAGCTCCTCTGCGGCCTGGAGGCCCCCGTCATGCGCCGCATCGAAGAATGCGTTTCCCAGGTTCTTCACCACCATGGCGATGCGGACCTTGTCCTGCGCCTCAGCGCCCGATGCTGCAAACGCTAGCACCACGAGCGCCGCGAGTACGGTCTTCAAGAAGCGTTCCACGATGTTCCTCCCTGTGTGGCGCCGATCTGGCGTAGATGATGCCTTTTAGTATGTCGTCCCGGCCCCCGGATGTGAACAGTG
>JBHICL010000415.1:0-3396 GCA_046759605.1 Alphaproteobacteria bacterium
GCCGAGGGAATAGCCCAGCGCGACGACGCCGTTCTCCCTGAGCGGGCCAGGCAGTCCTATAAAGAAGGCGCGCAAGTCGGCGGTCAGGCCGGCGTGATAGAACCCCAAGGAGGTGTGCCGGGATGGACCCGCGCCCCGCAGGTTGAGCCGCAGCACGGGATAGCCGGCCCGCAGCAGGACTCGCGCCGCGCGGACGACGTATATGCTGGCTTCACACCCCGTGAGACCGTGAATGAGCACCGCGAGAGGTCGGCCGGGATGCGAACCCCTGGGCCGATGCAGCCTGGCAACGAGCCTGTCGCCTGCCCCGCCGTCGAGCGCTGTCTCGACCCGGTGGCCCGGCCAAGGCGTCAGGTCGGCCCGTTCACGAAGAACATGGTTGCGCAGCGTCTGCAGGTCGCCGCCGATCCACGGCAGCCGCGGCCGGAACGGCTGAAAAGCGACGGTCATTTCGCCAGGAACCCGCGTATGGCGCCGACCTCCGCGGCGCCCCTGAGCCGCGGGGCATGGCCGACACCCGGAACCTCGAAGGTCGCGGCCCGAGGTCCCCGCCGCCGCATCTCCTCCACAGTCGACGCCAGCAGGATGTCCGAGTCGGCGCCGCGGATGACGAGGATCGGGCAGCGGACCGCATCGTAGGTCGTCCACAGATCCACGTCGGCGAGCGGCGAGTCCCGGAACGGCTGCGCGATCGCCGGATCGTAGGCGTAACCAACGGTGCCGTTCTCGTGTACACGATGATTGTGTCGGGCGAGTTCCCACCAGTCGCGCTCCGGAAGCTCGCCAAAGGTCCGGCGTTGCTCGCGGTATGCCGCGACGAAGTCTTCGAAGGTGGCGAAACGCTCGTCGCGGCCGACATAGCCTGCGATACGCTCGAGGCCCTGCTTGGGCACGAAGGCGCCGATATCGTTGAGCACCAGTCGGCGGATCGGAGATCCGGGAAGCGCCGCGAGCAGCATGCCGACGAGCCCTCCCATGGATGTGCCCACCCAATCGACCTCCCCGACATCGGCGCGCGCGATCAGCGCCGCCATGTCCGCCATGTACTGCGGGTACGTGTAGCCGGAGCCGTCAGCCAGCCAGTCGCTTCGGCCGCGGCCGACGACGTCGGGACAGATCACGCGCCAGCCGTCGGAAAGCGCCGAGGCCAGGGGATCGAAATCGCGCCCGGTCTGTGTCAACCCATGGACACAGATGACGACACGCGGGTTGGCGGCGTCGCCCCAGTCGGTGTAATGCACGCGGTGAAACCCGGCGGGCCCAAGGGCCGCGAAATAGCGTGACCGCATCATGCCCCCTGACTAAGCTGCGCCACCCATGTAGCGACGCGCGAACGGAGGTCAAGACGGCTTGGCCGTGCTCCCCGGGGGCAGCGTGGCCGGCCAGGCACATTCCGGACCAGGCGCGCGTTTTGGAAACCGACCGGCTCATGAAAATTCCCCATCCCCTATACATGGCCCGGCGCGACGCCATCAACCGGCAAGCCGAGCCAGGCGAGAGGCCGCCCGCGTGAGCCGCCGCCGCGGTAGCTGGCGGAGATGGCTGCGACGGGCGGTCGCCGCGTTGCTGGTCCTCGTCATCGTGACAACCGCCGGGGTCTTCCTGCTGCTTCGCGCATCGCTGCCGAGCTACGATGGGGAGGCGACGGTCGCGGGCCTCACGGGCTCCGTCACCGTGGTTCGTGACCGCAACGCGGTGCCGCACATCTTCGCGACGAATCTCGCCGATGCCTACCGGGCGCTGGGTTACGTACACGCCCAGGATCGCTTCTTTCAGATGGAGATGAACCGCCGTTTCGGCGCCGGACGGCTGGCCGAGATCGTGGGCGAGCCGGCGCTGCGGGTCGATCGGCTCGTGCGGACCCTGGGCATCCATCGCCAGGCGGAAGAGTCCCTTGCGGTCTTGTCGCCGGACGCGCGCACCGCCATCGAGGCCTACGGCCAGGGCGTCAACGCATGGCTTGCCGATGCCGGATTGGACCTGCCGCCCGAGCTCCGGGTGTTGCGCGTTGCCCCCGAGCCATGGCGTCCCACCGACACAGCGGCATGGGGCCAGCTGATGGCCATGCGGCTCGCGGCGAACTGGCGCACGGAGGTGCTGCGCGCGCGTCTTACCGACCGCCTGACGGCCGAGCAGCTGAGGGACCTGTGGCCGCGGGACCCGCCCGGGCGCTCCGCCACCCTTCCCGACCTCGCGGCGCTCTATCGCGAGCTGGACCTCGACGCCCTCGCCCAGGCGATACCGAAGGTCACCACGGCCGGCAGCGCCTCGAACGAGTGGGTGGTGGCCGGCCGGCACACCGAAAGCGGCAAGCCGTTGCTGGCCAACGATCCCCACCTCGGCTTCGAGGCCCCCGGGCTTTGGTACCTGGCGCGGATCGTGACGCCGGAGCTCGAGATCGCCGGCGCCACCGTGCCCGGCGTCCCGCTCACGATCCTCGGGCACAACGGCAGGATCGCCTGGGGGATGACCAACACCGAGGCGGACGTCCAGGATCTGTTCGTCGAGCGGCTCGACCCCAGCGACCCTGGCCGCTACATGACGCCGGAGGGATCGGAGCCGTTCGCAGTCCGTGTCGAGGAGATCGTGGTCCGCGGCCGCGACGCGCCGGTACGCCTCAGGGTGCGCTCGACGCGGCACGGTCCCGTCATATCCGACCTCGGCGACCGAACGGGGGCCCTGCCCCCCGAGGGACACGTGCTGGCCCTCGCCTTCGCGGCCCTCGAGCCTGGGGACACCACCGCAGAAGCGCTCTACCGGATCAACCGCGCCACGAACTGGGAGAGCTTCGTCGCCGCGTTGAGCCACTACCGCGCACCGATGCAGAACATCGCCTATGCCGACGTGGACGGCTCGATCGGCTTCTACGCTCCGGCCCTCGTGCCGGTTCGCCGAAACGGCGACGGCTTCATGCCCATGCCGGGCTGGATCGGCGACTTCGACTGGACCGGCTTCATACCCTTCGCGGAGCTGCCTCAGTCCGTGAACCCGACCGCCGGACGCATCGTCAACGCCAATAACCGGCTCGTGGGCGCCCACTATCCCCACGACATTGCCGCCGAATGGCGGTGGAGCTACCGCGCCGATCGGATCAACGAACTGCTGGACACAACGGCGCCGCATACCACCCGGACGTTCGCGGCCATACAGACCGACATCGTCTCCCAGGCAGCTGTCGAGCTTGTGCCCAAGCTCCTGGAGGCGGCGCGCGACGCCACGGCCCCGGCAGGTGCCGACGCGCGCCGGCTGGACGAGGCGTTTCGCATTCTGGAACGTTGGAACGGAGCCATGGACCGCGACAGCGTGGAGCCCCTTCTGTACATGGCCTGGCTGCGCGCCCTTGGCCCGGCGTTGTACGCGGACGAGCTCGGCGATCTCGCCTCTGAATACTACGGC
>JBHICL010000416.1:0-3395 GCA_046759605.1 Alphaproteobacteria bacterium
GAAGGTCGAGGGGCTTGTTGCTCTCGTCCGGCTTCGTACTCGGCATGGCCACGGTGGATGCCGCGATCGGCGCCCTGTTCGGCTTTCTGGGCTACGTCGTGATTCGCGTCCTTGCCGAGTATCTCGTGCTCACGAACCTCTTTCTTACCGCCCTCCTTGTGGTCTTCGGTCTAGCGCTGCTGCGCAAGATCCGCATTGCCGTTCCCGTCCTCAAGCCGGCGCTGCGGCGCACCGATTCGTTTACTGGCGCCTATGTGCTCGGCGTTCCCTTCGGCCTTTCCGCCTGCCCTGCCTGCATGCCCATGGCGCTTCCGATCCTGGGCGCGGCTGCGGCCACCGGCGAGCCGTGGCTGGGGGCGGTGCTACTTTTTGTCTTCGGCCTGGCGCGGGGCGTTCCGCTCCTGCTCGCGGGGACGGCGGCAGGGATGGTCAAGCACCTCCGCCGCTTTGCCACGTGGGTGCCGAGAATTGAGCGAACAGGCGGAAACCTGCTCCTCTTCGCCGCTCTATTTTTCCTTTACCAAAGCGCGGCGTATATGGGGCTCGTCACGCCTTTCCAGTTTTTGTTCGGCTGATCACGGAATCACAGCGGAGGAGGCTGTGAACACGGTCACGACCAAGATCGACGGGATGCATTGCGACGGGTGCGCTGAATGGGACCAGACGTTCTTGGAAAAGGCGTCGGGCGTTCGGGAGGCCTCCGTCTGCTTTGCCGATGGCTTGGCGCGAGTCCGATACAATCCGCATGCCGTCAGCGAGGACGGGCGGGTCGCAGTGATCGAGGCGGGCGGGTTCAGCGTTCCGGCCCGACAGTCATGAGCGAGGTGAACCTCATGAACCTGGTTTTCCTTCCCGTGGGCCTTGGCATGCTCGGGTTCCTGGAGCCCTGCTCCATGGGCTCCAACCTGCTCTTCATCAAATACCTCGAGGGCAAGGCGGCGGTCCGCAAGTTCGCGCAGACCGGCGTCTTCATGCTCACCCGTGGTCTGTTCATCGGCGCGCTGGGGGCGCTTGCCGCGCTCGTCGGCTCGACCTTCGTCACGGCGCAGAAGGGCTTCTGGATCCTGCTTGGCAGCATCTATTTGGCCCTGGGTGTCCTCTACCTCGCCGGGCGGGCCGGGTTCCTGATGCGCACGCTGGGCCCCGGTGTGCGCCGGCTCTCCGGCGCACGGGGACCGGTCGCCCTGGGTGTCCTTTTCGGGCTCAACGTGCCGGCCTGCGCCGCGCCGCTTCTCTTCGCCTTGTTCGGGACCGCCGCGGTCGGCGGCGCGACGGTAGCGCAGGGTTTCCTGTCTCTGGCCCTGTTCGGCCTCGTGCTCTCGGCGCCGCTCGCCCTCGCCGTGCGGTGGCCGCCGGGGGAACGGCTGCTCGACCGCGTGGCCGGCTTGTCCGGCCGCATTCCACGGTGGACGGGGGCGCTGCTC
Source organism: Alphaproteobacteria bacterium (assembly GCA_046759605.1). GTDB lineage: Bacteria > Pseudomonadota > Alphaproteobacteria > UBA6615 > UBA6615 > JBHICL01. The sequence continues at coordinate 1,425 of JBHICL010000416.1, forward strand.
GTCCTATTCGGACTCTGGTCCATCTACTTCGGGCTATTCGTAAGGTTGGAGGACTGGGTGTGAGAGTCCGGCGGACGGCGACGGCGCACCTGAACTGAATGGAGTCTCACTATGTTGCAGTCACAAACGGTCGATGACCTGTCCGCCTCGGAGCGGGAAACCCTCCAGCTCAAGATCGGCGGCATGAGCTGTTCGTTCTGCTCGAGCGCGATCGAGAGGGCGCTGGGTCGCCAGAGGGGGGTGGACGAGGTGCATGTCTCCCTCGCCCACGAGGAGGCCCTGATCCGATACCGTGCGGGCGAGACGAGCGAGACGAAGATCAAGCATACCCTGCGGGCCCTCGGTTACACCATTCGCGATCCACGCAAGGTGAAAGACTTCGAGGAGCAGGAGGCCTTGGCGCGGAAGGAGCGATGGGATCTGGCCTCGGCGGCGCTCTTCGCGATCATCCTGTTCGGGGCGATGGTGGGCATGTGGCTCGACCTCTGGCCGAAGCAGCCGTGGTTCAAGTGGACGGCGTGGGGGATCGCAACCTACGTGTTTTTCTGGAATGGTCGGCGCATCATCCACAAGGCGTGGGGCGCCGCCTGGCGCGGCATCACCAATCAGCACGTGCTGTTGAGCGTGGGCGCCATCGGCGCCTATGCCGGCGGCGTGCTGGGAACGCCGCTTCCGGCCCTTGGCTGGAGCGGTCTCACGGGCTTTCCCGCCGTCGACTTCTTCGGCGTCGTCGTCTTCCTCACCGCCTACCATCTGCTCTCGGGCTTCGTGTCGTTGAAGGTGCGCACGAAGGCGTCGCAGAGCGTCCGCAAGCTCTTGGACATGCAACCGCCGACCGCTCGCGTCGTCCGCAATGGCACCGAGGAGGAGATCGACATCGAAGAGGTGGTGATCGGGGACCGGGTGCGCGTCCGCCCCGGTGAGAGGGTTCCGGTCGATGGGACCGTGGTGGACGGCGCGAGCGCCGTCGATCAATCGATCGTCACCGGCGAGTCCATCCCCGAGGACAAGAACGTGGGCGACGAGGTCATCGGCGGCAGCATCAACCAGACCGGCACGCTGCTCGTCGAAGTGACGCACGTCGGCGAGGAAAGCTTCCTCAGCCAGGTCGCCCGCTACGTCGAGGAGGCCAAGGCGATGAAACCGGGGATCATCGTCCTCGTCGACCGTGTGCTCCAGCATTACGTCCCGGCGGTTCTGCTGATCTCGCTGGCCGCGCTGTTGTTCTGGAGCGTTGCGCCCCTCGCGTGGGGCGGCCAGCCGCTGTGGGTGACGGCCATCTACGCCGGGGTGACGGTGCTGGTGATGGGCTATCCGTGCGCGCTTGGCATGGCGACGCCGCTGGCGCTGATCCGCGGCGGCGGCATGGCCGCCGAGCGCGGCATCCTGATCCGCTCGGGCGAGGCGTTCCAGATCCTCAAGGACATCACGCACGTCGTGCTCGACAAAACCGGCACGATAACGGAAGGAAGACCCCGCCTGGTCGCGGTCGAGGCGGTGGATGGCCGTGACCGTTCCGAACTGTTGCGCTTCGCCGCCGCAGCCGAGGCGCCGTCCGAGCATCCGCTGGCCCGGGCCATCGTTGATGCGGCCGACGCAGAGGGGCTCGAGTTACCGGGAGGCCGCGATTTCCAGGCCGTTGCCGGAAAGGGCGTTGATGCCCAGGTGGACGGCCGCCGCATCCTCGTCGGCACACCGCGTTTCCTCGCTTCAGAGGGCGTTGACGTAAGCGCCGCCAAGCAGATCCTCGCCGACCACGAGGCTCAGGCGCACACCGCGGTGCTCGTCGCGATCGACGGCCGGGTCGCGGGCGTCCTCGCCATCGCGGACACCATCAAACGGGACGCCAGGGACGCCATCGCGGAGATGAAAACACATGGCATCTCACCAGTAATACTCACCGGCGACAACCGCCGGACGGCCGAAGCCGTGGCGGAGCAGCTCGGCATCGAAGAGGTCCATGCCCAGGTC
>JBHICL010000417.1:0-3392 GCA_046759605.1 Alphaproteobacteria bacterium
TTTTCCGTGGCTTCCTCGACCGCGGACTCCGCATCCTTGGCGGCCCCCTCGAGGGATTCCTTCGCCTCGCCGGCGGTCTCTTCGGCTTTTTGAAGCACCTGGCCGAGATCGAGCCCTTCGATGGCCATCTTGGTGGAAGCCACGACGGACGCCATCGCCTGCTTCGCCGCCTCGCCCGGAGTGGCCCCCGCGCCGTCCTTGCCGATGTCTGTCAAGTGGATATCCGGCAAAGTCGCGGACAAGGATCTGCCGGTTATCCCCGGAGCGGTAACGACGATCGTGCCGTCGCGCAGGTAGAGGTTCTCGATCACCACCCTCCGACCCTCGTCGTCGCCGTCGCCGCCGTTCCCGGCCCGGGTTCCGTCCCCGGACCCGGCATAACTATCCACGTTCTTTTGGATCTCATCGACGTTCGTGGAGTCCCCGCTGATAGCGTAGGTCAACTCCGGAGCGGCGATCACGATCTCCTCGATGACCACCGGGTCGCGGAGGAGGCTCAGCACGTCGATCGTGACGCTCACAAGCTCGAACTTGAACGTATCGCCGGGCTCGAAACCCTCGGGATTCGTCATGCGGAACTGCCGCAGCGTACCTTTGCCGCTAATCGGCGAGATCTCGACCTCGCCCAGCGTGACCTGAGTGCCGGTGGCGTCCGATCCCACTTTCTCGACCGCGGCCTTCACCACCGAGTCGAGCGAGGAGAAGACGAAGAAGAGCCCTGCGGCAACCACAAGAACGATCAGCACGACAACGACGAAGATTGCGCGTTTCATCGGAAGTCTCCGCGGTTTGGATCCAGCCGGAACAGAGCGGCGTGTCGACGTGCCGGCTCAAGGGACGCGTACGCCACGCGGAGCGCCCACCGTATTTTACAGGTTAATATCGGTCCTTTGAAGAGCCGCCGGATCCAACTCTCGAAGCGGCCGTTCCCGGGGTGTTTTGCCGCCTGAGCTCAGCTTCCGTGCTGATGGGTCATATGGTTGCGGTAGTCCTCGTATTCGCGTTCGGCCACGGCGTAGTCGTGCTCGAGCTGGCGAATCGATATTTCGACCTCGGCCATTTCCTCGGCAAGCTGCTTGAGGTCGATGGCGATGGCCGCACGGTCCGTCACCTCGACGTCCGATGAGACCAGGAGCACCGTCTTTTCAGCCAAAATGTATTCGATTTCCTTTGCCCGCTCCTTGCTGTGATGGAGCCGTTTGCGAATTCTCGTAAGGGCGGCTTGGCGCTCGTAGAGGCCATAACCTTCGGCATGGGCGGCCACAAACGCGCCTTCGAGCGTAGCGGGACAGACCCCGGAATACCGGTAGCCGCGCGCCCCGAGGCTATAGCCGTTCCGCGGCCGGCAGAAATATGCCACACCTTCGTCGCGGCCAGCGAGGTAGGCTTCGAAATCGGCGGTGACACCGTGGTCGGCGCAGGCCTTGCGGCGTTTGCCGAAATAATCAGGGCTCTGGCCCTGGGCACCGTCTTCATAGCCAATGGCCCGCCAATCGGCCGCGCGGCATTCCGCGGAATCCATGTTCGCGCATCCGCCGAGAGCGAACAGAAGCGTCGTGGCAAGAATCCGTAGCACGGCTATCCCTCGTCCAACCGGACCATAAGTTCACATGGCTTAAAGGAGGTTTAATCGAGAGCGATATTGCAGGCTTCGGACAAGACACTGCCGATGATCCTGAGGTTCTCCTATGGACCGTTACGGCAGCAAGAGCTCCTGAACAGCGCTAAGCCAAACGCGGACATCCCCATGGCATTCACTATGGAACGATGATCAGCTGCCCTTGGCGAGGCAGGCGGCGAATGAGCGCGCCATGTTTTCCATGAGCTGAAAGTAGAGCTCGGGCCCTGGCGACAGAGCCGCGCCAAGGGGATCCAACTCGCCGCGGCCGGCGCCGGTCCCTTCCACCACCGTTTCGACCATTGCGGGCGGAAACTGAGGCTCGCCAAAAACGCAAACGGCTCCGAGTTCGCTGATCTTGTCGCGCAGTTCGGCCAGACGCCGCGCGCCCGGACGTCGGTCCGGACTTACCGTGATCGAGCCGACAGGCAAGAGCCCATAGGCTCGTTCGAAGTAGGGGTAGGCGTCGTGCAAGACAATGTAGGGACGGCCCCGGGCCGGCGCCAGCAGGTCCGACAGGTCGTGCTTCATGTTCTCCAGGCGCTCTTTCAGCGCATCGCGGTTCGCAGCGTAGACCGGCGCGTTCGCGGGGTCCCGTTCGCTAAGGACCGCAGCGACCGCTTCGACGATCCGCGCTGCGTTGTCAGGATCCAGCCATATGTGGCCGTTGAAGTCCCCTTCGTGGTCGTATTCCGTCGCGGCCATGACCTCGCTACCTTGATCCGCATCCTCCGCCTGGTCGCGATCACGCTCTCCCTCGGCCTGCTTTTCATGTTGCGCGTGGCCGTGGGCTTCAAAGGCGCCGCCCTCTCGGGCTGGCAGGAGGGTGAGACCTTTCACGTCGGAAAGCTCCACGACGTTGGCGTCCCTGGTCAGGTTCGCAAGGGGACGCTCAACAAACGCTTCGAACGAACGGCCGACCCAGAAAACCACATCCGCGTCTTGCAGCGCACGCGCATCCGATGGTCTGAAGGCGAACGTGTGCGGGGATTGACCGCCCCGGATCAGCAGCTCTGGCTCGCCCACTCCGACCATCACAGCAGCGACCAGCGAATGTATGGGTGGGATTGTCGCCACCACTTGCGGCGGCTCCTCGCCCGCGGCGGGCGCGGCGGAGAGCAGAGCCTGGAGACCTACAGTGGCTATGATGAACAGCGAAAAGCGGAAGTCATCCATAAGTCTCAATCTGATCCTTCGTGCACCGGGCTCCCGTTGCCATGCAATAATATAACATTGCGACGACAAGAATTCGGTCACCCAGGCTTCTTGGGATCACCGAACCGCCGGATTGGCGCATCTTCATCTGAGCGCGTTGGGTCTATGGCAGGATCTCGGCCGCCACCGCACCGGGATCGCGACCGGCGCGGTTGACGGCCCTGCCGATCCCGATCATGGCGCGATAGCAGGCCGTCCCGTGGTATGGCTTCACGCGCGCCGCGAAGTCGCCCAGATCCGCGACGGCGCAGGCGGCCCATACCGGCTGGCCTTGCGGGTTGCCGATCGCTACGTCGCTGATGCGATGGCCGTTCTCGTCCTCGAGCACCGGGAGCGGATGGTTGCAGTGCCAGCCGGGCCGCGCGAAGCGGGGGCCGAGGCGCAGGTATCCGGTGCGGTCGAAGACGCAGGAGATGGTGATGAGCTTCTTCTCGGCGCAGCCCCAGTGAAACTCCACCGCGCTCTCCTCACGCGACGGCTGGATACCGGTCAGGCAGTGGTTGGCATCGAACAGCGGGTGCTCGATGGGCGTGCCCGCGGGCTCCGCGCGGGCGGTGGG
>JBHICL010000418.1:0-3384 GCA_046759605.1 Alphaproteobacteria bacterium
CGGTGGCCGGCTCACCGTCGATGCGGATATCGTTCAGGGTTACGCTGTTCGGCATGACCGGCAGGGTGACGAGCTCGCCGCTGAAGACCTCCACCTGGAACCGTCCCGTCCAGACCACGGCCGCATCGCGTAGCTCACCGGTGTAGTGGGCGCGGCTGATGGCAAAGGGCCGCCGGCTCGGGGCACGCCAGGATACGAGGATCGACGAGGTTGCCGGCACGGAGGCGGTCAGCCGGGTGGCGCCCTCCACCTCCACGGTCTGCAGGTCGGCCGATGGCACCACCGCCGCGTCGATGCCGGTGCCGGGGAATGTCATGCTGAAGGTCGTCGCCGCCGCGCGGGGCACCGCGAGGGGCAGCACATACCCGGACTCGGACCGCCTGGCATCGACGCCGTAGCCGAGCTCCATGGTGACCGTGCCGGCCTGATTGGTGCTCCAGGCAAGTCCGTCGGGGCTCTCCACGAGCTGCACCGCCCGGCCGTCCACGCGCGCATGCCGCAGGGCCGCTCCGGGCGGCAGGATGGGCACCAGGGTCCATTCGTCCTCGAAGGTCTCGATCTGGACGGTGATGTTCACCGTGGCCGTGATCCGGTCCTCGCTGTCGTTCACGGCGACCGCGACCTGGGACTGGCCGATGGCGTAAGCGACGGGTGCGTTGCGCGGCTTTTGGGCCAACTGGTTCAGCATTGCCGTGTAGTCCGAGAGTGGTACCCGGACCTCGCCCGAGCCATTGGGCTGGCTTGGCTGTTGTGCCTCAGCCGGTAGCGTCAGAACGAGGGCGAGCAGGACGATCAATAGTCTCATGGTCCAATCCTCCTGACCGGACGTGCTGGTTTGCGGTGATGTGGGACCCCGCGGCGGCGCATGGTCGGAACGCCCCTCACCGGGCCGCGGACTGCAGCTTGCGAAAAGCCGCGTAGCGCAAGGAATCCGCCAGATATTGGCGCTGGCCGATGTCGCCGGCGGCGGGCGAGGCCAGGACGGCCAGATACTCGTTCAGCATGGCCTCGTCGGCGGCCAGATCGGGGTCGGTGGACCAGCCCGGGACCTCGAGCCGAAGCCCGTGGATCAGATCGCGCAGCGAGGCGATGAGCGACGCGGCCCTTCGCGGATCGTCCGCGGCGAGATATCGACCCACCTGGCGGGTCTCCCGGGCGAACTCCCAGGCGACCAGGTTCTTGAGCACGTTGCGCTCCAGGGGACCCGGCTCGCCCCGGTCGTCATCGATGGTCAGGCTGGCGCGGGCGACGCTGTTTCTCAGATGAACGACGTCCTTGTAGCGCACCGTCACATCGGCAACGGGCCCCGGACCCTCCGCCACCACGTCGAGCAGGATCACGTGCGCGTCGCCGGCGTGGAAATTCGGGATGACGATCTGGATGCCTTCCTCGTCCTCGCCCCGGTCGGCCTGGATGCCGAGGTTGCGGGCCAGCCGCCGGTCGATGGCCTGCTCGGCTTCGCGCACGCGCTGGGCCTGGGGCTCTCCAAGCGGTCGCGATCCCAAAACGTCGATCAGCTCGACCCCCGGTGCGAGCCGGATGCGCAGCCGCAGGGCTCGGGCGACCGCTTGGCTTGCGGCGTGCAGCTCCCGGTCGATCAAGGCGTCGGCCGCCTGAGCCGAGTCCAGAATCCGCCGATTGCCCTGGCCCGCGGCGACCAGGCGGTCGATATGCGCCAGATCGTCCTCGATCGCCATGCTGACGACGCTCAAAGGCACGCCACCGACGGCATTTCGGTGCGCCATGCGCTCCAGCGCGGGCAGATCGTTCGCCAGGGAGGAGCCGGTCACCAGCAGCACGAGGCTCGACCCGAGGATGGCTTCCGGATCGTCGCCCCGGCGCACACTTTCCGTCGCCAGGGCGAGGGCCTGTGGCAAGTCCACCGCGGGCGACGGGGAATGGCCGGTGGAGCCGAACATCCGGTCGATCGCCATGCGTAGGGGGCCATGCCTGAACCGTTCCGGCGGCACCAGCAGGCCACCCGACGGTCCCGCAACGGTCAGGGAAAAGCGGTCCTCCGGCTGCCGGGCCTGCTCCAGCGCCGAAATCAAGGCGCGGATCCGTGCGCCGGTACCGGCATCGCCGACGGTGCGCAGGTCGACGACGAGACCGATGTTCATGGCCGGCCGGTGTCCACCCTGGCGCTCGGCGCCTTTCAGCCCGACCTGCACGCGCAGCCGCGTCGGTCCCTCGATGGCCGGCGCGTCCGCGTCCAGATAGACCGCCAGCGCGGCATCCCGCGGCGCGTCGAACGGCTGGCGGACCTGCCGAACGGCCTGCTCCAGCCGGACGTTCTGGCCGAGGGCCGTGCGGTTCCAGGCACCAAGACGCGCCTCGAGCAGCCGCATGGCGGGATCGCCCGGTATGTAGGTATTGGCCCAGTATCCGACGGGCTCCTGGAAGGAAAGGTCATCGAGGGACCGGTAGCTTTCGAGAAAATTCCTGGCCAGCACGCGCGCGCTTTCCGGGTCCATGGGCAGGGCGAGGCTCCGGCGTTCGTACTCATGGGAGACAACTTCGCCGCCCACGGGGGCCGCGGCCTGTGGGGCGAGGAGCCCCGACGCGCCGACCCTGCCCTCCGCCGAGGGATCGGCTTCGGAGAGGCTTGCCGCAAGTTCCTTGTCCTGCGCCGCCGCGCGATCTTTCGCTTCGGCGGATTTCGCTCTCGATGATTTAGCCATTGATTCGGGCACTTCCTCGCCTGCGCGTACCTGCGCCGGCTCGCGCAGCCGCAGATCGCGGGCAATCCGTCGAGGCTCGTCCTCGAGCTCGCCGCGATAACGGCCCTCTGTCTTCGTTGTCGGGGCCGGGGCGGGTATCGTCGGCTGCGCGTGTGGCACGGTTTCGACCAGCCGTCCTGTCGCCACTTCCTCGGCGGGTTTCTCCAGAGCGAGCCCGGCGCCCCGCTCGCCATAGCTCAGCGGCGCCGTCAGCTGCGCGATGATGTCCAGCTCTCTCTCGTGCCGTTGCTCGGCTTCCTGCCGGTTCGCCCGGTCGAAGAAGCTCCGCTCCGCCAGGCGTCCCTGTTCTTCTTCCCGCGGCCGGAATTCGTCCGCCTCTCCTGGCTTCTGCGCGAGCCGTGCCGCGTCGGACCTCTCCTGGTCGTCGTCGAGATCGCCGCCGGCGACGTCCGACGGCGCGTCGACGATGCCGGATGGCGCTTCTGTCGCGGCGGTCGGGAGCTCGCTTTCACGAAACGATGGGGTGGGCTCGTTTTGGGCGACGGGGCCCGAGGCAAGCCGGTCCTCGGCGTTCCCAAACGGGCTGCGCGAGTCCGCAAGGTCCGTATCGAGCACCTGGTACGAGGGGCCCAGAAGGCTCCATGTCAGGCCGAGGCTCGCGGCGATGACGATGGAGGCAGCCAGCCCGCCGGCCAAATAGCGC
>JBHICL010000419.1:0-3383 GCA_046759605.1 Alphaproteobacteria bacterium
AGGGAGGTACCTATGACGAGAATGGCATTCGTTTCCACAACAAGTATTGCGGCAGTCGGCTTGGCGTTCGGGTTGTGGACGACGCCGGCCGCCGCGGCCGTCGACATCCCCTGTCGCACCGCGAAGCTGGTCGTGCCTTACAAGCCGGGCGGCGGCACCGACATCATCTTCCGCATCTTCGCGGAAGCCGCGAACAAGGCAGGGGCAACACCCAAGCTCCAGGTTGTCAACATCGCAGGCCAAAGCGGCACCAAAGGCGCAAAGACAGTGCGCTCGGCCAAGCCCGACGGGTGCACCCTGCTCGCTCATCACGAGGCACTCATCACCACCTTCGTCAGCGGCCAGAACGACTTTACCTGGGATGCGTTCGAGCCGGTCGCGATGCTCACCTACACGCCGTACGTGCTGGGCGCGCGAGGGAATGCTCCTTACAACAACCTCACGGAGCTGATCACGGCCGCCAAGAAGGTGCCGGGCGAAATTTCAGTCGGCGTCACCATCGCTTCCACGAGCCATTTTCTTACGCTGATTATCGAGGATCGGGCCGGCGTAAAGTTCAAGAACGTGCCCTATGAGGGAACCAGGGCGAAGGTCACCGCGCTATTGGCCAAGAACATCGACCTCGGCGCCTTGGACGTGATCTCGGCGAAAAAGTACATCGAACAGGGCACCCTCAAGGTGCTCGCCAGCGCCACGGCCAAGCGCGACCCGTTGATCCCGCAGGTTCCGACCCTCAAGGAGCAGGGACTGGACCTCATCTACGGGCTTCACCGGGGGATCTTAGCGCCCAAGGGCACGCATGAGGACGTAGTCAAGCACTGGGAAGGGGTGTTCGCGAAGGCCGCCCAGGATCCTTCAATCGTTGGCGATCTCAAGAAGAAGGGCACCACGGTCAACTACGCGGACGGCAGCGGCTTCGCCGCCTTGATGAAGGAGCAGACCGAGGTCTTCTCCAAGCTCGCGAAGTCGGTCGGCTTGACCAAGTAATAAACGCCCAAGACGGGGTAAACCGGGACCGCAAGGGTTGGTGCCGCTGCTGAGGCGGTCCCGGCCCGGTCGGTTGCGTTTTATCATCCTCCGTTTCTACGTGTGCCGATGCGACGGATCAATTCCGACACACTGATTGCCCTCATCCTGCTGCTGACCTGCGGCGCGTTGTTTAACGCCACCTTTTCGTTCCGCGAGACGCCGCTGGCCATCGTCACCTCCGAGCTCTGGCCGCGCGTCGTCATTGCGCTGCTGTTTGTGTTCTCCGGCATTTATCTGTTCCAGTCGGTCCGCGCCGGCGCCACCGTCGAAGGCGGCGAGCGGGGCGGGCTGAAAGGCTGGCTCCTTGAGAACCGCAACGTGCTCTGGTGTTTCGGGCTCTTCGCCGTGTTTCTGCTCACCCTTTCCTATCTCGGCATGTTGGTCGGGGGCGCGCTCTTCGTCTTCGCCGTGCTGACGGCAATGGGAAGCGGCGATCTTCGCAGCCACCTGGTCAACGCCGCTATCACGGTGGTCTCGATCGGCGCCATGTGGGCGGTCTTCACCTTCGGGCTCAATGTCATGCTGCCGGAAGGCGAAATCTTTTCCGTTCGTTAAGCGCGGACGGCGCCGGGACCGGAATGAGCGGGTTCTTCGACGAGCGAGAGCCGGAGAAGTTCCGTGAATAAACGGAGGGCATGCTGCTAGAGAACGTGTTGGCGGCCGCCGGTGGCCTCTTGGAAGTCAACACCCTTGCCCTCATGGTCCTTGGGGTCACCGCCGGGCTGATTACCGGCGCCATTCCCGGCTTCACCATCGTCATGGGGATAGTCCTGGTGCTGCCGTTCACCTTCGGCATGAGCGCTATCCAGGGCCTAGCCACCATGATCGGGGTGCTGGTGGGCGGCCTCTCCGGCGGACTGATGTCGGGGATCTTGACCGGGATTCCGGGCACCCCGTCCTCGGTCGCCACGACCTTCGACGGCTTTCCCATGTCGCGGAAGGGCCAGCCCGGGCTTGCGCTCGGAATCGGGGTGTGGTCATCGTTCTTCGGCGGCCTGATCGGGTCGGTGCTGCTCGCCGCGTTTGCGCCGCAACTCGCCAAGGTCGGCCTAGAATTCGGCCCGTGGGGTTTCTTCTCGTTGGTGTTGTTCGCTCTGACCATCACGGCGAGCCTTGCCGGCGAGAACCTGGTAAAGGGCATCATCGCCGGCATCATCGGCCTGCTGATCGCAGCCGTGGGCGTGGACGACATCAACAACGTCGCCCGCTTCACCTTTGGCATCGACGCGCTGAAACAGGGCTTCGCCTTTCTGCCCGTGCTGATCGGACTCTTCGCCTTCAGCCAGCTTTTGAGCGACGTACGCGACGCGGAGGCGGCGCGAAGGCCGATGATGGACGAAACCAAAGCGGTCGGCGTCGAGCACTTCAAGGCGTTCACCACGGTCTTGCGCGGCTGGGTCAACCTGTTGCGCTCCTCCCTGATCGGCGTGTTCATCGGCGTCGTGCCGGCGGCGGGAAGCACGGTCTCCAACATCCTCGCCTACGACCAGGCGAAGAAGGCCTCGAAGTACCCGGAAAAGTTCGGAACCGGAATTCCCGACGGCATCGTCGCTTCGGAAGCGGCGAACAACGCCACCATGGGCGGCGCTCTCATTACCATGATGGCGCTTGGTATCCCGGGCGAGACGGTGACCGCGATCATGCTGGGGGCGCTCTTGATCCACAACGTCATCCCTAGCCCCACCTTCATCGACGAGGAGCCGGCGCTCGCCTACGGCATCATCGGCGCCTTCTTCCTCTGCCATTTCATCATGATCGGCATGCAGGCCTTTTGCCTCCGCGCTTTCGTGCTGGTCACCCGCATCCCCATGTATCGGCTGGTGGGGATTATCCTCGGCTACTGCGCGATCGGCGTTTTCACGCTTAACAACATCGAGTTCGATCTTTGGGTGCTTTTCGGGTTCGGCATCCTCGGCTACGCGATGCGGTTGTTCGGCTTCCCGCTGGCGCCCATGATCCTCGGCGTGGTTCTGGGGCCGATCGCGGAGCTTTACCTCGTGCGGGCGCTTTCGCTCAGCCACGACCCGATGCTGTTCGTGGTCCGGCCCTGGTCCCTGTTCTTCCTGATTCTCGCGGCCTTTTCGGTGGTCTTCCCTTGGTATCAAAAGCTGCAGGGGCAGCGGAAATGGACGCTTGCCTACATGCCCTCGCTGAGCATTGCTCTTGCACTTCCGCTGTTCATGATGGGGGAGCCTGTGCGGATAGCGTTGGGCGCCCTGCTGGCGCTCATCGGGATTTTGCTCCTGTGGCGGCGCGTCCGCGGCGGCTGGCGGCTGGAGCCATCCGGCTAGCCCATGTTTGACATTTGGTTCGATAACCCGTTGATATAGCTGGGGTTGGGTCGGGATTGTCAC
>JBHICL010000420.1:0-3379 GCA_046759605.1 Alphaproteobacteria bacterium
CCGCGCAGCCGTCGAGCAGACGCCGGCCGTCCGCCATGACGTAATGCATGTCCTTGGCCGAGATCAAGAGCCTTGGCGCCGACTTGAACTGGCGGTTCGCCGTGAACGGCATCCAGTAGGCTTCAAGGTCGTTGCGCCCGAGCGCGGACGGTCGGGCCGCATCGGCCATCGAGGTGTCTGACATGGCGCGCTCCTCACCTCCTCGAGTTTGCGACTCTTTTATGAACCTCGCCCGCCAAGCTTAACACCGCCCAAGAGCCAGACAAAAGGCCAATCGGAACTTATCCCTTCCTTGCGCCAGCCATAACCGCCTCTGTATGGCCGGTCGCGGCGCGCGTTGTCGCCGCTTGTCGTGAAACCGGATTTTCGGCCGGCAAATCCTTGGCGTAAACCTGACGCCGTCATGGCTGCGGCGTTGCCGACGGCACGACGGTCGCGACCGCCGAAAATGGTCATGGCGGGGGCGGACTCACACAGCCTGAATCGGGCGAATGCGCGGCTCTATTTGCGGCCAGACTTCCCGCTTGGCGCAGCGCATGTCGTATTCCATTTGCAAGCCGAGCCAGAGTTCCGGCGTCGTTCCGAAATACTTGCCGAGGCGCAGCGCCGTGTCGGCAGTGATGAAGCGTCGGCCGTGAGGCACCCTTCGGGCCCGTGAATGGGGGAAGTGGGGCGGAAGAAGACGGAGGATCCGTTCGGCAAGGAAGCGACCGTCCACCAGACCCTCAATCTTCACTATCCGCCTTTACTATCCGCTGCTTGTGGACAAATGGCCGCGCGGCGGACGTGTTGCGGACGTGCGTCATGTACTCGAATCAGGGGAGGTCATCGCATCCTATCCCGACGACACCCCCTATCCCAGCAGGTTGTTGCTGGGCTGGTCGGGGGCACGAGCATTGCATGTCGTCGTTCCGGACACTAGAAAGAGCGATGAGGTGATCGTCGTAACGGTCTACGAACCCGACCCCACTTTCTGGGAGAAGACCTTTCGGCGGAGACGCGAGCCATGAAGTGCGTTGTGTGCCGCAACGGTGAGATGAAGGCAGGGACGGCAACCGTCACCCTGGAGCGCGACGGCATGACCTTGGTGGTCCGCGGTGTTCCGGCCCAGGTCTGCGAAAACTGCGGCGAAGAATACGTGGAGGAAGCCGAAACGACCCGTCTTCTGGACTCGGCGGAGGAGGCGGCGCGGGCGGGCGTCAAGGTCGATGTCCGGGACTATGTCGCGGCATGAGTGGGAACTGGTTCATCGCGTGCTCCTCTACCGATGCCCCCGCGCCTGCGGTTTGAGCTGCGCATTCACGGCGTCGAGGTCGAAGTGCTCGGGGTCGAACTCCTCGCCGACCCAGTCGCGCATCTCCACGTGATCGGGGTGTTGGGGGTTCCGAATCGTCTCCAGCAATTCGGCGTAGCCCCAGGGGCCGCCACAGTCCTCGGGCGGGCACGCCCGTCTACCGACCAAGCAGCGGGGATAGGCCGTGCCGGTCTCGGGGGCTAGGATCTCCTCGACGATGATCTCGTGCTCCCAACCGTCGCCGAAGTCGTACTCGTAAACGAACCTCTTCGCGCCGCGGCGGATGACGTCCGTCAATCGCGCCCGCCTTTCGTCGCGAGCGCGAGGGCCCCAGCCGGCGTCCTCGGGGTCGGGAACGGCGAAATAGGTGTCGCCGATAACGAACTGGTGGAGATGTGAATCCGTCCATCCGAACGCGGTCTGGAGAACGTCATGAAGGGAACCGAGCGTGATGTCGCCCGGAACCTGAAGACGCCGCCACACCGGCGGCCGGATGTTCTCGATCGTGACCTTCAGCTGATAGATCACCGGCTGGTTCTTGCTCTTTGCGGCCATAGTCGCCTCCCGGACGTCGCACGGTGGCCCCAAGGTCTCACAATCGCCGGCTGACGATCAAGCCTTGGATAGCCGAACCCTCGCCGTTCGCCTGCCCGCAGCGCTGGATCGCGGTGCCGGCCGGAAGCTCGTCATCGCGCCGCAGGGTCTCGCCGGTCACGAGTCCACGCCACCGTTCGATGAGGTCCAAATCAATGCGCTCGTGCGCGCTCACCGCTGGCGGTGCCAGATCGAGAGCGCGAAGGCAAAGTCGATCACCGACCTCGCCGCCCAGGAGGGCGTGACGGACGCTTATCCACCCTCCGCAGTTGCAGCCCGGCCTTCGCAGCCGAAGCGGCTGCTTCGGCGGAGTGGGCCGCAGCTGCTGCGGAGGACGGGCGTTTGCCGGTTGTTGCCTCTGACCTGCCTCGCGCCGGACATCGTCGGGGCGATCGTCGATGAGCGGCAGCCCTCACGCCGCTGTAGCGAGAGGAGAACGCTGCGGCGCTCGCTACGGCCGGCCGACGAGCCCAAGGTGAACGGGGGTGGGCACCGGGAAGCGCTTGGAGCCGAGCGTTACGGCGTTCTCGTGCATTCACGCGGCTACGGCGCGACCGTAAAGCCCTCGCGTTGGGCGGCCGCGGCCAGCCGCTCGTCAAGGCACACGAAGCCGAGCGCGCCTGGGTCCTCCTCGGCCGCCACGAGCGCGGCTGCAAGCTGAAGCGAATCCGGCGCCCGCAGCGGGTGCGTCCGCAACAGACGGAGCGCGAGGCCGCGGACCCTGGTCGATGGGCTCACCTCCACCCAGGAGGGCTCCAACGCGCGCAGACGGGCGATCGTGGCGTTCGCCGATACGATCGGGAGATCGCCCTCGCGCTCCCGTCGTGCGACTGCCGAGACGCATTCGACCGGTGTGCCCCACCAGACGATCAACCCGCCGTCGGCCTTGAGGATGCGAAGAAGACTCTCGCTTGTGGGCTCGTCGACGAGCAGGGGCACGATGGCGGAGCTGTCCCAGAACCTCACCTGCCCTCCGACCGTTCCTCGAGAAGCGCCGCGAGCACGCTGTTCCGAGACCGCGGCGGGTCCGCCGCGAGGACCTCGAGCGGCAGCGTCCGGGTGGCGCGGCGGACAAGGCCGGCGGCCTCGAGTCGGGCAAGTCGCTCGTCGGCCCCGAGCGGCCCGCCAACGCGCTCGATGCGGGCGATCGGCCGGTTACGGTCGAGAACCAGCACAGTCTCGCCCGAACGCACTTTCCTTAGGTACGAGCTGAGGCGGTTCTTGAGATTGGATATGTTCGTCTTTTCCATATAGCTAACTTAGCTATATTTAAGGGGTCAAACAAGCCTCGTCTTAGCGGCGGATTGAAAGCGGATGAGGAAAATCGACCACGGACCTCGCCGCCCAGGAGGGCCTCGTCGTCGAACCGGTGGGTCCTTCAGCCTCACCCGCCCGACCAAAACTAACAGGGGATCGCTTCGGATCCCCTGTTAGTTTTGGCGGAGGGGGTGGGATTTGCTCCGCCGGCGCTGCGCGCCGTGCTCGCTGCGC
>JBHICL010000421.1:0-3378 GCA_046759605.1 Alphaproteobacteria bacterium
GGCCCTATATCTTTAGCATTCACGCCCTGCTGGCCGACGGTCTTCTTGCCGATCCGGCCATGGCCGGACGGCTGCGGCGCATGCCCGTCGGCATCACATATTCAAGCTACAGGCCGCTCGGCGACCAGTTCGCGATCGAAGAGGAGTTCGGCATCCTCATCGAAAAAGCCGCGGTCATTGCCGATCCGTTCGAGCAGTCCTTCTTTATTCTCGTTCACATCCCTTACTTGCAGGCCTTCGACGATATCAACAAGAGACCGTCGCGCGTGGCCTCCAACATTCCGCTCCTGAAGGCCGATCTCGCCCCGATGTCGTTTCTGACCATGAACGACGGCGATTATATCGACGGGCTCATCGGGGTTTACGAGCTGAACAACGTTGCTCTGCTGCGCGAAGCCTATATGGACGCCTATATAGCCTCGGCCGACAACTACAGGACCCTACGCGCCGAGCTTGAAACGCCGGACAAGGCTGCGCTCGCCTACCGCGATTTTGTGCGCAAGGCCGTGCGCTGCAGCGTGCTCGAGTGGAAAGCGTTCGAGCCCGAGCGCATCATGGCCATGGCCGCCGAGGCCGATATCCCCGATGAGGACCGTGAGCAGGTGGTTAGTTACATTGGGAACGAACTTCGCGGGCTGCACGAAGGCAATGTCATACGCTACCGCCTGCGGCCCGAGGATCTGGAGGGCATCAGCCGGGAATAGGTAAGGAAACGGAGGCGCTCACGAGCTTGAACAAGCCATTGGCGTATAGACGTCAATGGCGTAGTCGCACCTCTGTGGCGCACTACGGTTTCATGCGTTACTGGTATTTTCATGCATTTTTCGTACATCAAAAGTTGGAAAATGTCTGAGATTCTATGAGTTAGCCCTTTCATATACCAGCAAGTGCTAGTATATTTATGGCCATATTGTGCATTAACACTATATTCGGGAACCATGGCGCCGGCGCCGGAAGGAGGTTGCTGTGACTGACGCGAAGCAGATCACGTTCACGGTGAACGAGCAGACCCAGGAGGCCATAGAGGAGCTGAAGAAGGAACTAAACGTCAGCAGCACGGCGGCTGTGCTGCGACGGGCGCTCGCCCTCACGCGCGTCGCCACCCAGAATGCTGGTGATGATCACACTCTCACGATCATCGACAAGAACAACGAGAAGCAGAAAATCCTCCTGACGGGTTGAATTGATGCCCGAATCAGTGCGCTCCTCTTGCCTCCATGTACGATTTTTTGGGGTTTAAGGAAGGGAAAACACGGTTCCTCGGCAGTTAAGGGGGGCTGGCGCTGCGTCGCCTGTCGCCACAGTTGCTAGACGTGTGGTTTGTGCTATGAAGGCCACAAGATGCTGTACCGTTTGGGCCGCGTGGAAGTTCGGAAGCTGTAGTTGAGCGGTTCGCTAGATGAAACTATGCAGCTGCCTCCGAGGAACTGGTTTGATCGTTGGTGGGTCCCAGCAGAGTTCTTCGACCTGGTATGCAATCACAATGATTCGGTGCAGCAGGACGAGTTCTTCAATAATCCAAAACTTAAGCCACTTAGAGAGGCATATGCTGCCGCGTACTTTGCTGCCATTCGGGCTCAAAGCAAGCCGTGCTTGCTTAGGCTCGTGGCCGGTGAGTTTCCGGATTTCGAACTGAGCATCGGTGAGGATGTTCTGAAATTCGAGCTTACGGAAGCGGATCGCGCGGGGCGCAGGCGCGGTCAAGAATATCGGGAGGCCGCGGCAAGAGAGGTGGCCGAACTTGCTCCGGAGACGGAGCTTTTTGACCCCGGTGAGGAGGAACGGGCGGCGCTTCGCGCCATCGAGCGCGCCCTCGAGCTCAAGGCACGCAAGCACTACCGTCCGCCCCCCCACCTTCTGGTCTACGTGAACTTTTTCACCTTCCAGAAGTCTCCGCTGACCGGACTTGAGTGGGCGGGACTCGCAAAGCCGTGGCATGACAGATTTGCCAGCATTTGGCTTCTTTGGGGAGCAAAGGTGGTTCGATGCTGGCCGAACCCCGCCATGATCGTTGCTCGTGAAGAACCGAGTGCTGTGCTTGGATCGAACTGACAGATGCCACGCCGCTATCCCTCCGCCGCATCCCCGGCGCTGGACGAATCCCCGTCCCGGCCGCCCTCATCGGCCGTGGCTTCCTCGGTGGCGACCTCCTCGGTGACGGCGACGGCCAGTGGCGAGGGCCGGTACGGCATGGCGATGTAGGCGCCCTGGTCCTCCGCCGGCGCCGCGGACCGCCGGGTCATCCGGTAGACCGCGAAGAGCCCGATGGAGCCGTGGATCGCCGCCAGGCACCAGAAGTACGCCGGCGTCCCCAACTGGGACATGAACGTTCCCACGATCACCGGGCCCATGACCGCGCCCACGCCGTTCGCCAGCACGAGACCCGTGCTCGCCGCCACGATCTGCTCGGGCTCGAGGTAGTCGTTCGTGTGGGCCACGCACAGCGAGTAGATCGGCAGGTGGGCGCCGCCGAAAAGACAGGCGACCACCAGAAATCCCAGATACGAGACGAAGAACATCGGGCCCGCGGCGGCCGCCAGGAGGGTGGCGCCGACCGTGACCACCGTCAGCACGAGGCGCCGGTCGAAGCGGTCGGACAGCCGCCCGATGGGCCACTGGAAGACCGCGCCACCGAAGAACATGACGCCCAGGAACACGGAGATCTGCGCCGTGGAGAGCCCGGCCTCCCGCGCGAAGACCGCGGCCATGCCGAACACCGCCCCGTTCGCGACCCCGGTCCCGAGGCAGCCCACGAGACCGAGGGGCGAGATCCGGTAGAGCTCGCCGAGGCTCACCGGCGCGGGCGCGGTGTAGTCCGGCGCGGGCGTCGCGCTCAGCAGTATGGGCACGAGGGAGAGCGAGATCAGGATCGAGATCAGGATGAACAGGTCGTGGGCCCGGGGATCGGCCAGGTTGAGCAGCAGCGGTCCTCCGCCGATGCCCATGTGGAGGATCACCATGTAGATGGAGAGGAGCCGCCCGCGGCCCTCGTTGGACGTGCGGGCGTTGAGCCAGCTCTCGGCGACGACGTAGAGACCGGCGAACGAGAAGCCGGTGATGAACCGCATCGCGCCCCAGACCAGGGGTTCGACGAAGACGCTGTGCACCAGGATCGACGTCGAGGCGAGGGAGGCGAGCGCCGCGAAGACCCGCACGTGCCCCACGCGTCCGACCGCCCGCTGGGTAAGGATCGCGCCGGCGAGGAAGCCCAGGAAGTAGCCCGACATGACGAAACCCGTGACCGAGGTGCCGAACGCCTCCAGCGAGGCGCGCACCCCGAGCAGCGTGCCCTGGAGGCCGTTGCCCAGCATGAGCAGACCCATGCCGAACAGGAGCGCCCATACGCCCCACACCGCCGAGAGCGTGGAATTGCCCGCC
>JBHICL010000422.1:0-3369 GCA_046759605.1 Alphaproteobacteria bacterium
CCGCGGCGGTCCACGCGCTCCACCGGATACCCGAGCTCGCCCAGACGACCGGCGGTTCGATCCAGGTGCTCCACGCTTTCGGGATCGGCGGGCTCCGCCCATCGGAGATCGCCGTGACCGAAGAGCCCTATGGCTTCCGCGCCGTGCTCGGCCGCGAACGCGTGGTAGGCGTCGACCCCGGCGGCGTTGAGCCTGTGGTAATCGGTGTCGGTCGTCTTGGCGGTCGCGTTGATCCAGGCGAAGCTGTTCCCCGACGCGCCGCCCGCCAGCGAGCCGCGCTCGAGGAGCACCACGTCGAGCTTCTCTTGCGCGAGGGCGAAGGCGGCTGCGGCGCCGATGATGCCGCCGCCGGTCACGACCACATCCGCCCGGTCCCGTATCATTCGCCTCCCAATCGCGGCGGTTCCGACGGACGCGGCGGTTTACGGCGAGAAGAACGCGAAGGTCCGCATCTCGATGCTTTCGCGGGGCGGGGCATCAGGCGGAGTAGTCGGGTCGTCGAAAGACCCGTGCGCGGTGAAGCGGGCTCGTCCGTCCTTCGCTGAATCGTAGCACTTGAACACCAGCGCCTCGTTTCTTTGCATCCTGGGGAAATAATACCAGCGGTGATTCGGGTTGAAGGCGATGTGGTAGATCTCGCCGACCCGGTCCGGGTGCCGGCGTTCGGCCGGGATCAGGTCCGCCGGCGTCATGCTCCCCGCGTCACAGATCGCGAGCGGCGCGGCGTCCACGGGAGCCCCGATGGGCCGCCATACCTGGATGACCGCGAATCTGCGCTCGAGAAGCGCCTCCGCTTCATCGGCGGGGAGCAGGTCCCGCACCCGCTGCGGGCCGGACCACTCCGTATAATCGTTGTGCACGACCTTGACCGGTTCCCGCACGCGCCTTGCTTCCTGGGTCGTCTCGTCCCCGGATCGCACGGTATGGTCGAAAATCATGACCCTCGAAGCGCCGGAAACGTCCTTCACCAGCCGCTCGATCTCAGGGTAGTAGACCGACCGTAGTTCGTCCTCGTCGTAGAAATCCGCGACCCCCGTCTCATGGGCGGCCAGCAGGAACCCTTGCCGGTCCAAAGTGAGATGATCGCGGATGGGTCGGGCGTCATAAATGGCCACGGTGTGCTCCTCGAGCCGCCCCTTGTGCCGGGTCACGCGACCACCGGGTATGACGGAGGCGGAAACCGGCTTCTCGCCCGTGTAGACGCTGTAGGTCACGGCGGCCTCGATGAAGTCGAGCTGCCGTTCCTGGGCGCCGGACTCGGCCATGGTGTTGCTCCCTCTCATCTCGGACCGCCTTTCGGATGAGTTTACGCTTATCCGGTGACGAGCCTCAAAGAGTTGTGATTCCGGTACGAACACGCCGGTGGTTGCGTGCCAGATCCCGGGCGCCACAAAAAAATGCAAGCAATTTCAGCGGATTCGGGGCCTTCAAGCGTGGTTGTCACGATGCCGAGAAGGGCGTACAGACCGCATCGCGAGGCACCGTCTGGTGTGTTAGAGTACCGGCCCTGGGCTGGTCGACGCCGGGGCATCGAAGCGAGAAGGAGTTGCTTGCAAGGTTTGATGGGGCCCAAGGGAGGACCGACCTATGAGCTCGGGAGCACTTGATTTTTCCCTGAGCATTGGAGGCGCTGCCGGGCAGGGCATCGCGACGCCGGGAAACATTATCGCTCGAATAATGGTCCGCCGGGGTCTCCATCTCTACGCGTACAATGCATATCAATCGATAATCCGCGGTGGGCACATTTTTCTCACCATGCGGATCAGCGACCAGAAGGTTCACAGCCACGGAGATCGTCTGGACCTGCTGGTGTGTCTCAACCAGGACACCATGGACAGGCACCTGGCTCTGATGGGACCGGGCAGTCGAGTGATCTTCAACGGCGACACGATCAAGCCCGGGTCCGCCGGCGAAGGCGTTGGGTTGTGTCCGATGCCCGTCACCGAATTGTCCGACGGCAGCCGAAACAAGGTGGTCCAGAACACCATTTCGCTTGGCGTGATGACATTCATGCTCGGCTTGGACTTCCAGGTTCTCGAGGATGCTTTGACCCTGCAGCTTCAGCGGAAAGGCCGCGAGACGATCGATGAGAACGTTCGTGTGGCCCGCGCGGGCTTCGATTACGCGGCCGCGAATTTCGAGCCTTACCCTGAAGCGATCCCGACGGGCCGGAAGCCGCTGGCCTTGTGGACCGGCAATGAGGCCTTGGCCATGGGCGGCGCCGCGGCCGGGGTCAAATTTTACGCCGCCTATCCGATGAGCCCGTCGACCGGAGTCTTGCATTGGATGGCCAAGAATGCGCGCGAATTGGGAATCATGGTTCGCCAAGCCGAGGACGAAATTGCCGTGGCCAATATGGCCATCGGCGCGGCACACACCGGTTGCCGGGCCATGTGCGCGACATCGGGGGGCGGGTTCGCGTTGATGACCGAGGCCATCGGCAGCGCCGGAATGATGGAGATTCCGGTCGTCTTCATCAACGTTCAGCGCGCCGGCCCCTCGACCGGCGTGCCCACCAAGACCGAACAGGGCGATTTGTGGCAGGTGCTCGGCGCCAGCCAGGGAGATTTCGAGCGGCTTATCGTGGCCCCGAGGAATGCCATCGACGCCTTCAATACCATCCCCGAGCTGTTCAATCTGTGCGACAAGCATCAATGCCCCGGGATCGTCATCTCGGATCTCTTGACCTCGGAAGGGACATCCAGCGTCGATCCCGACGACATCGACATGCATCCGCCGATCGATCGTGGAGACCTGATCACCGAACCGTCGACGACGGACGACTACCTGCGCTACGAGGACACCGAAAGCGGAATCTCGCCGCGTGCCTTGCCGGGGCTCGAGGGCTATGTCCACGTCGTCGCGACGGACGAGCACGATCAGGAAGGGATCCTGATCAGCGATGAATTCACCAACCCCCACAAGCGTCGACAGATGGTCGAGAAGCGGGCCCGAAAGCTCGAGGACGCTGTCGACACGATCGCTCCACCGGAGCTGGAAGGCCCGGAGGATGCCGATGTCACCCTTATCGGTTGGGGTTCGACGTACGGCGTTATCAAGGAGGCGGTGGCGCAGCTGGAGACGGCCGGGGTCTCCGCCAACCACCTTCCGATCAAATGGATCGTTCCGTTCCACTCCCGGGCGGTGACCGACCTTGTCTCCGGCGCGAAGCGCACGATCCTGGTCGAGAACAACTATTCCGGACAGTTCTTCCGCTATCTGCGAAGCGAGACGGGGCTGAGCATCGACGGGCATATCCGTAAGTACGACGGCGAGCCGTTCATGCCGCACCATGTCGTGAACGGCGTCATGGAGCAGCTTTCGGGTAAGACGGACCATTACGTCCCGGATCAAGAGGTCATGGTTTGA
>JBHICL010000423.1:0-3368 GCA_046759605.1 Alphaproteobacteria bacterium
TCGGCTTCGGCTTGGCGCGAGATCTCACCGGTGATCAGCGAGACAACTTCCTCCGGGTTGGTCGCCTTAGCATCACGAACCCCACAGATACGGCCGTGCCGTAGAACCACCACGCGGTCAGCGACCTGGAAGGCGTGCAGCATGTTGTGGGTTATGACGACCACGGCAATGCCTTCCCGCCTGACGCGGTCGATGAGATCCAGGCCGCGCCGCGTCTGGTCGACGCCCAGGGCGGCGAAGGGCTCGTCCAGCAGAACGAGCTTGCCTCCCCAATGCACGAACCGACACAGCTCGATTGCCTGACGCTGCCCCCCCGAAAGGTACTCGACGTCCACACGAACGTCGGGGATCTCAATGCCCAGCTCGTTCAGGACCTTTTCAGTCTCCACCTGCATCTCCCGCTCACGCAGCAGGTCGAACCCGAGGATGCGGCGGTACCGCTCGCGGCCCATGAAGAAGTTGGCGACCACATCGACATTGGCGCAAAGAGACAGGTCCTGGTACACGGTCTCGATTCCCAGGGTCTTTGCTTCGGACGGGTTCTCGATCTCGACCTCACGGCCCTCAAACACGATGCGCCCGGCGTCGGGCTCGAGTGTTCCGGAAATGATCTTGATCAGCGTCGACTTGCCGGCGCCGTTGTCGCCCAGGAGCGCCACGACCTCACCCGCCCGGACGTCGAAGCTGACGTCGTCGAGGGCGACGATCGTGCCAAACCGTTTCGAGATCGACTCGATCCGCAGCAGCGGCGGTGCTTCCGACGTATCTGCCATGTTGACGTTCGATCTCCCCGCCTGCGCGTGACGCCGCGACAAAAAGTTCATCACACGGGTGGAACTATGTCCAGATCACCACTCTCGGGAAGGATCTGGCCGCCGTCGACGATGATCGTGGTGCCCGTGATGTAGGCGGCCTCGTCCGAGGCGAGGAAAAGACACGCATGGGCCACGTCCCGCGGCGTGCCGAGCCGGCCCAGCGGCACGGACCTCTCCATGGCTTGGATGAACTCGGGGCTTCGATGGGCCTGGACGCCGCTCGTCAGGATGTTGCCCGGTTCGACCCCGTTGACGGTGATCCCGAACCGGGCGAACTCGACGGCGGCGGCCCGGATGAAGCCGTTGATGCCGGCCTTGCTCGCGGAGTAGTGCCCATGGCCCGGGGTGCTGACCCGCGGGCCCGTTATCGAGGACGTAAAGACCATGCGCCCGTAGCCCCGCGCCTTCATGGGCCCGAGGCACGCCTGGGCCGCGAGGAACGTGCCACGCAGGTTCACGGCCAGGACCCGGTCCCATTCGTCCACGTCGATGTTCTCGATGAGCGTCCAGGGGTATATGCCGGCGTTCTGCTCCAGGATGTCCAGACGCCCGAAACGTCGCATGGCTTCCTCGACGACCGCCTCGGCAT
Organism: Alphaproteobacteria bacterium; assembly: GCA_046759605.1. Classification (GTDB taxonomy): domain Bacteria; phylum Pseudomonadota; class Alphaproteobacteria; order UBA6615; family UBA6615; genus JBHICL01. The sequence continues at coordinate 1,405 of JBHICL010000423.1, forward strand.
CCTCCCGCCGGCTCACATCGGCGCGCAGGAAGAACGCCTCGCCAATGCCGCTCAGCCGCTCCGCGGTCGCCTGGCCGAGCTCTTCCTCGACGTCCGCGATCAGCACACGCGCGCCTTCCTCGACGAAAACCTCGGCGATGCCTTCGCCGATGCCCCTGGCCGCGCCAATGACGACGGCAACCCTGCCCTCCAACCGCCCAGCCATAGGCGCCTCCTCGCGCTCGTCGGACACACCTGGCAGGAGTTCGTGACAGGCATTCTGTGACAGGCCCGAAGCGCAGTCCACCCGCCGCGGCCCGCCCGCTTGCGCCGGGCGGCGGAGGTCGAAACAATGGCCTTCGCGGACGACCCACGGGAGGACGAACGGAATGCCCGGTGCCGCAAGCAACGCCCTGATCGCCGATGCGACCCTCAAGGGCTATCCGAAGGACGCCCGGCCCACGCCTCTGGGCGATGTCGGCAAGCTCGGCTGGAACATCCTGCGTGAGGACGTGCCGATGCCGGTGGCGGTGCTGCGTCGCTCGGCCATCGACAACAACAGCCGCTGGATGCGGCGCTTCCTGGAGCTGTCCGGGGCCTGGATCTGCCCGCACGGCAAGACGACCATGAGCCCCCAGCTCTTCCACCGGCAGCTCGCCGACGGCGCCTGGGGCATCACCATAGCGACGGTGAACCAGCTGCGGATCTGCCGCGCCCACGGCATCGACCGCATCGTCATGGCGAACCAGCTGGTGGACCGCTCGGCCATCCGCTACGTGCTTGACGAGCTCGATCGGAACGAGACGTTCGACTTCTACTGCCTCGTGGATTCCCTGGCCGGCGTGGAGCGTCTGGCCGGAATGGCGGCGGCCCACGGCACGAGGCGGCCGCTCCAGCTACTGCTCGAAGGCGGCGTGAGACACGGTCGCACGGGCTGCCGCGAAAGAGCAGACGCGGTGGCCGTCGCCGAGGCGGTGAAGGCCGCCGAGCCCGGCCTCGTGCTGCGGGGGATCGAAGGCTACGAGGGTCTCATAACCGGCGCGACGCCCGCCGAGAAACAGGCGAACATCGACGCGTTTCTCGACTACCTCGCGGACCTGACCGAGACGGGGCTCGAACGCGACTGGTTCGCGCCGGGGCCCGTGATCCTCACCGCGGGCGGCTCCTCCTACTATGACATCGTCACCCACCGCCTTGGCCGGCTCACGGCCGAGCGCGAGATCCGGGTCGTGATCCGCAGCGGCTGCTACCTGACGCACGACTCCAGGTACTACGGCACGCACTTCGCCGAGCTGCTCGAGAGGTCGCCCACGGCGCGGGAGGTGGGCGGCGGCCTCGAGCCGGCCCTCGAGGTGTGGGCCGCGATCCAGTCCATGCCCGAGCCGGGTCTCGCCATCGCCACCATGGGCAAGCGCGACGTCTCGTTCGACATCGACCTGCCGATGCCTGAGCAATGGTGTCGCCCGGGTCCGGAGGCCCGGCCGCAACCGCTCGGCTCGGATCACACGGTCACCGCGCTCAACGACCAGCACGCTTATCTCGATGTGCCCGCCGACACGCCGCTCGAGGTGGGCGACATCGTGGGCTTCGGCATTTCCCATCCCTGCACGGCGTTCGACCGCTGGCAGCTGCTCTACCTGGTCGACGACGACTATGCCGTCACAGGGGCCGTTCGTACGTTCTTCTAGCCCCGAGCGCCCTCACACAGGTTTGTAGGCGATCGCCTCGACCTCGACCTTGGCGTCGATCATGAGCTGCGAACGGACCGTGGATCGGGACGGCGGATCGTCGCCGAAGTATTCGGCATAGACCCGGTTGAAGATTCCGAAGTCGCGTGGGTCGTCGAGCCAAACCGTGCACTTGACCACGTCATCCAAGCCGCATCCGGCCTGGTTCAGCACGGCTTTGATGTTCTCCATGACCTGACGGGTCTCGGCCGCGATGCCGCCGGAAACGAGCTTGTTCTCGGCATCGAAGCCGACGGT
>JBHICL010000424.1:0-3366 GCA_046759605.1 Alphaproteobacteria bacterium
TCAGGCGCGGGCGATGGCGGCCGGCGAGATCAGCACCCCGAACTCCTTGCACCAGATCACGACGCTGGCGTAGTCGAGGGCGCTCAACCCGTGCGGGACGGTGTAGGTCTGGCTGCCCTTGAAGGCCTTGAGCCGGCCCAGATCGACGAACTTGCTGTCGTTTACATGGCCGCGCGCGCGCACCTCGGGATGGTCCACCAGATAGACGTGGAACGCCGGGCCCGGACCCACCTCGAAGTCCATCTCCAGGTGCACCAGCTGCTCGCCCCCCTGGTCCTCATAGACGGTCACGCCGCCCCGGCCGTAATGCACCGGATCGTTGGGGTTGGCGTGGATGAACTCGCCCGTGGCGACCACCGTCTTCCGGTCCAGGTCGGCCACGGTCTCGGTCGCCACGTCGCTCAGAAACCAGAACGGATAGACGAAGATACCCGCGCCGAAACCGCCGACGCCCCCCAGGATGCCGCCGATGACAAGACCGATGATGATACGTCGCATTCCGTTCGTCCTTCTCGTTGTCGCGCGTGCCGGTGCCTGTTGACGCCTCGCCCCTCGATTTTGGTGTCCGGCGGCTCCGCGGAAAATGCACGTTGCTTATGGAGACGATAGCCTCGGGTTATGGACAGGTGTGTCGGCGGCCTGGAGGTAGCCGCCAACCCGGGGTCTCGTCAATGGCGCACGCGCCTCTTGTTTCCGGAATATTAACCATACGTTGCTAGCGCTTCCGGCTGGACGTCCCAACCCGGCGGACAGGCGCTTGGCAATGATGTATGTGCTGCTGACCGTGTCGGCGGTGATCGCCGGTCCGATCCTGGCGATCATCGCGCTCGCGGAGGTTCGCCGGCTGAGGCGACAGGTTTGGACGCTCCGCGCGCAACTCGCCGCGCTTCCGGGCGCGATGGCACGGCCGGCCGCTCCGGAGAGCGATCCCATTTTGCCGTCACCCGCCGGCGATGCCACCGATCGAGAAGCGCCGCCGGTCCCCGGGGACGCGACGAACGCCGCCGCCCCGGAAGATGCGGGGCTGGAAGAGGCTGAGCCGGCGCAACCGCCCCGCGCGGCCGCCAAGGACGGCCGGACCCTCGAGGAGAACCTGGCCTCGCGCTGGCTCGTGTGGCTGGCCGGGCTTGCGCTGGCCCTCGGCGGTTTCTTCTTCGGCAAGTACGTCCTCGAACAGGGGTTGCTGGGCCCGCTGACCCGCATTCTGGCGGGCACGGGGCTCGGGCTCGCGTTGATCGCCGCCGGCGAGTGGCTACGGCGGCGTCCGCTCGAGCGCGCGCTCGCGTCTGTGAGGCCCTCGCACCTGCCGCCGGCGCTGACCGCCGCCGGCGTCTTCACCATGTTCGCGAGCGTCTATATCGCCTTTGCCGTCTACGTGCTGCTGCCGCCTCTGGCCGCGTTCCTGCTGCTTGCCGCCATCGCGGCGCTGGCGGTGCTGCTGTCTCTCAGGCAGGGGCCGTTCATCGCCGTGCTGGGCCTCGCCGGCGGGTTCGTGACGCCGGCGCTGGTTACCACGAGCGATCCCTCGGCGGCGTCTCTCTTCGTCTATCTCATCGTCCTCGTCACCTGCTCCCTCGCCGTGGTCCGCCATCGGGGGTGGTGGTGGCTTGCCTGGATCGCGGTGGCGGGCGCCACGCTGTGGCCGCTGGTCTGGTTCGTCGGCCCCTGGCAGGCGTCCGATGCGGCCATCGTCGGCAGCTTCGCCCTCGCGGTCCTCCTCGCCTTCGCCCTCGTCCGCCACGATGCCGCCAGTCTCGCCGAAGCCATGCCGCCGCCGGTCTACCGCCTGGACCGCTTTCCCCTGCCGGAGCGGATCGCGGCCGTTGCGGCCGTCGCCATGGCGGTGGTCGTGTTCGTGCTGGTGCGCGTCGATGGTTACGGGCCGGTCTCGCTCGTGACGCTCACCGCGTTCGGCGGCGCGACGCTGGTGCTTGCCCGGCGCGAGGCGATCTTCGATGCGTTGCCGTTCGTCTCCGCCGTTCTCACCACGGCGGCGCTGGCGGCATGGCACCTCCCGCGCATCGTCGCCGCGCGCCGGCCCCTGTTCGTCCTGGAAGGCCAGCCCGTGGGCCCCGGGACCGGGCCGATCGTGCCGCCGGAGCTCGAGCCGTTCATCATTGCCGCCGCGCTCTTCGCGATCCTGTTCGCGGCGGGTGGCTTCGCCGCGCTGCGCGGCGCCCGGCGTCCGGCTCTCTGGGCGTCGCTGAGCGCCGCCACGCCGCTCGCGATCCTCGCGGTGGCGTACTGGCGCGTCGAAGCCTTCGATCTCGACCTGGGCTGGGCCGCGGTGGCGATGGCGGTCGGGTTTGTCTACCTGGCGGCCGCCGAGCGGGTGTCCCGCGGCCGCGGTGGACCCGGCATGGACGGCGCGCTCGGCGCCTACGCGGCCGGCGTCGTCGCCGCGCTCAGCCTCGCGCTGGTCATGAGCCTGGAGCAGGCGTGGTTGACCGTCGCCCTTTCGTTGCAGCTGCCGGCGCTGGCCTGGATCGACGGCCGGCTGCGGCTCGGCGCGTTGGGCCGTGTGGCGTTGGTGCTGGCAGCCCTGGTTCTGGTCCGCCTCACGCTCAATCCGTTCGTGCTCGACTATGCGCTGGGGCCGGGCCTCGGTTGGGTCGCCTATGGCTACGGCCTCCCGGCGATCGCGTTCTTCGCCGCGGCCAGGCAGTTCCGGCGGCGGGACACCGGTCTCCTGATCACCGTGCTCGAGGCGGGCGCGCTCGTGTTCTCGGTGCTGCTGGTCACGTTCGAGATCAGATCGCTGATAGCCGGCTCCCTCGGCGATCTACCCGTGGGGTTCGCCGAGCGATCGGTTCAGACGGTCGCCTGGGCGGCCATCGCGCTCATGCTCTATGTCCGCGCCTTGCGCCGCGACAACGTAGTCTTGCTCTGGGGGTGGCGGATCCTCGCGGCGCTGGCCACGGCGCAGGTCGTGGGTCTGCAGGTGCTCCTGGACAATCCCTTGCTCTCGCCGCACCCGGTGGGAACGGCGCCGGTCTTCAACCTGGTGTTGCTGGCGTATGGCGCGCCCGCGGTGCTGGCCGGCCTTTTCGCCTACCACGGCCAGCGGCATGGGGATTCCTTCGTGGCCATGTGGGCCGGGGTCCTGGCCCTGGTGCTGGCGTTCATCGCCGTGTCGCTGGAGATCCGGCACGCCTTCCACGGTAGCATCCTGGCGTACGGGCCCACCGGCGACGGCGAGTGGTACGCCTACTCGGCGGGTTGGCTCGCCTACGCGGGCGTCCTGCTCGTGCCCGGCATCTGGCGCGGCCTCGTCCCTCTGCGCTATGCGTCGCTGGCCATCGTGATGCTCACGGTGGCCAAGGTCTTCCTGCTCGACATGTCGAACCTGGCCGGCGCCCTGCGTGC
>JBHICL010000425.1:0-3362 GCA_046759605.1 Alphaproteobacteria bacterium
TCCGCTTCGCCCGCGTGAAGCGCTACCGCCCGGACAAGCACGCCCGGGATGCGGACACCGTCGAGACGGTGCGCCGCATCTTTGAAAGCCAGACCGCGCCCAAACGTTGAGCCGCCGGAGCCCGGCTTCTTCGACAGGGCCGGGCATCGACCCCTCCGCCACGCGATTGCCACGATGCCGCCCGAGGGCTGCCCGGCTTTCACCCCACTCGCGCCACGGTCCCGTGCGACGTTGCGGTCATGGCCCGTAGCAGCGGAGCAGGTATGCACCATGAAAAGCCCGACCACTCTCATCATCGCCGCGTACGCCGCCCTGGCGGCGGTCATAGCAACCACCGCTTCGGGGCTCCAGGAAGGCCCCGCGGTCCCGAGCAGCGCCGACGCCGCGCCAGGTCCATCGGTGATGGCCGCCGCGAGCGAAGCCACGCTGGAGCCGTTCCCCGACACCGTGGTCACGCCATTCGGCCTTACGGTCGGGGAAATCGTGGACCAGCTGAAAGGTCTGGGGGTCCCGGACGACGAGATCCGCGTGATCCTCGACCAGGTCTACGAGAGCCTCGCGGAGTCCGACCAGTGCTGGAAGCATGAAAACGGGCGCGGAACCTGGCAGTGGACCTGCGGCTGAGCACCGCTTCCGCCTGCCGCCGAAGCGCCGCGCGCATGTCCGGTCCGGATAAGAAAGGTCCGCCGTGACCGAATAAGCCACGGCGGACCCGGTCTCAGGATCTGGACAACGACGGGCACGACGGTACGCACCGTCCCTCTAACGAATTGTTAACGTGATCCTGTCGATGTCGTTGACGGAAGAGGCCGTGCTCGCGCGCGCCGCTTGAAGCTGTTCTCGGGCTGCCTACATCGTGGGTCATTCGGGAAGCGCCGCTTCCTTCATTCTTCGCGCGCCAACTACGGGCAGGTATCGATCACGCGTCCGCGACCATCCCCGTCGAGTCAGGAGAAAAACCGTGAGAGTAGAGAAGGTTATTCGCAGTTGCTCGGTGGTGGTTGGAATTGCGGTTCTGTCGGCCTGTGCGCCAACGCGTGCTCCGGTCGAGCCGGTCAATCCTGGATTGACAATCAGCCAGCCCGCGGGCCCGGGGCGTAACTTTCCTATTGGACCCGGCGATACGATCGAGATCGCCGTGTTCGGCCACGAGGAGCTTTCGAGCGAGTATCAGGTCACGGTCGACGGTGTTATCGCACTGCCGCTGGTCGGTGAGGTGTTGGCGCGCGGCCGCACGATTGAGGAACTGGAGCAGGAGATCTCGGATCGTCTACGTGGCGATGTTCTGGTCGATCCAAAGGTAACCATACGGGTCGTGGACTATCGCCCCGTGATGGTGATTGGCGGTGTAATGCGGCCGGGCAGCCAGGAATACGTCCCGGGAATGACCATACTGGGGGCCATCGCGGCCGCGGGCGGCCATTCGCCGGAGGCCCTCCAAAATTGGCCACCGATCATCATTCGGTCGGCCGACCCCACGGCGGCAAGACAGGACGCCAGATTGACCGATGCGGTGCTGCCCGGTGACATCGTGGAAATCCCTTTCGTCAGAAGACCAAAGCCATTCGCCTTCTGACCGCCTGCGCTTCATGTTGGCCGCGGCGATCCCGCGTCGAAACAGCTCCGATCGAAGGACCCGGGTGGACGAGGACGACGGCGTGGCGTGGGGCTTGCCGGGCTGGCTCCGCCATCCTCGTCCCGGGGGCTCAGGCTTGCGGATCGAACAAAGTTTGCTGCAGCTGCTGCCACGCTTCTCCCGTGGCAACGATGCAGCTCGCCCCCGCCGGTGTGGTCATGGTCATGGTCCATGTGCCCTTGCGGGAGGCCAGCACTTCCAACACCTGGCCAGCCAGGAGCGCCCTGGAGACAGGGAGCTCCCCATACTTGCGTTCGAGTTGCGCATGGATGGCGTCTCGGCTGCCGCAGACGACAGGGAGGCGAGGAACCGCCGTGGCGTCCTGAGGCGCCGCTGTCAGCGATCCGACAGCCAGTACGATCACAGACGCAATCTTCGCCAGATGGGGCATGTGCGGCCTTCCTTGGGCCACGCGCCCGCGGTACCTGCGCGAGGTTGGACCCGGGTCGCGGCTCCTCCTGGAGCCACATCTGGTCCGCCTGTCCCCCGAGGGGGGGTGAGGAGGCCCGTCACACAATGCGCGAAGGCTACCGCCGCGCTGTCAGCGGACTGTCACAGACCCCGTCAAAAGCCCGTCAAAAGATGACATCCGTCCAATCTTGATGGAGCGGGCGGTGTCAATTATGAGACACGGCGGAGCTCTGGCAGGGTCACGGGTCCATGGCCTCACGTCACTTTCGCAACCGCCCCCGCGCTGGTACCTTGGGTGGCGGAGGCGATCATGATCGAGCTCATAGACAAGGGGCTTCGGAACACCTTCGGTGTGCGTCTGGCCGGCACCGTCGACCAGGCGGAATACCAGGCCACGCTGCCGCAGGTGAGCCGGCTCATGGAGGAAGGCAAGCGCCTGAACTTCGTCTGTGAGATCGATGCCGACGCGGAGATCGAACCCTCTGTCGTGTGGGACGACATGAAGTTCGGCCTCGCCCACGCATCGCGGATCGGCCGGGTCGCGGTCGTCGGCGGCGACAGGTGGCAGCCTTTGGTCGAGATCATGGAGGACGAGAGCTTCACGGCGCGTCTGTTCCCGCTGGAGGAAACGGCGGCGGCGTGGGCCTGGGCCGCCGGGGGCGAGGGCTGAGCGCCGCGGGCGGCGCGCGTGGGCGGGGTCGGAGCATGGGCGAGCGTATCGACACCTACCGGGAGTTCTGGCCCTTCTATCTGAGAGAGCACAGCCGAGCTGGCACGCGCGCGCTCCATTATCTGGGCACGGCGGGAGCGGTGGTCCTGCTGCTCGTGGCCGCCGTCGCCGGAAGCCCCTGGCTCGTCCCGGTGGCGGTGGTGAGCGGATACGGTCCCGCCTGGCTCGGCCACCTCCTGGTCGAGCGCAACCGGCCGGCCACTTTCACCTATCCCCTCTGGTCTCTCGTGAGCGACTTTCGAATGTTCGGGGCCTGGCTCGCGGGCCGGCTCGGGCCACAGCTCGACGCCGCCCTGGGAGAGAAGGGATAGGCCCCCCCGGGAGTATCCTCGGCGCTCGCCCCCGCGCGCGTTAATCGAATCTTACCCAACGGTGGCTTTAGTAGGACGGTCCGACGCGGAAGCCGAAGACGCGGAACATATGTGGCGCAGTAGGATCAAGGGCTACCAGCCGGAGGAGCGGCGGCGCGACATGCGCCGGCCCACGTCCGTGGAGGCGGAGCTCGAGGGCCATCCAGTCCACGTCGTCGACGCAAGCCTGGGTGGCGTCGGCATCGGCTCGGTCGAGCTCATGAGCGAGAAGGAC
>JBHICL010000426.1:0-3362 GCA_046759605.1 Alphaproteobacteria bacterium
CTCCTGGTGACTCACTTCATGATTTTTGCCCGGCTGCTCAGACGAGGGCGCTGAGCCAATGGCCAGACCCAGCGTCAAAACAACCAATGTCCTCCGAGTCGGACTAACGGTCGTGACCGCCTTCGCCGTCACGACCGTCAAAGCGGACGAAGGGCCAAGCGGGCCCCCGCAAGACTATCGGGCGGGTGTGCTGTCGGCCGAATTCCCCTATGAGTCGAAATATATCGAGGTCCTGGGGTCGAAGATGCACTACATCGACCAGGGGCAGGGCGACGTCTTTCTCTTTCTCCACGGCAATCCGACCTCGTCTTATCTCTGGCGGAACGTCATGCGCTACGTGGCGCCTCATGGCCGGATCGTTGCCGTCGACAACATCGGTTTCGGCAAATCGGACAAACCGGACGTCGACTACACGTTCCAATCCCATTTCCGCTACACAGAAGCATTCATCGACGCACTCGACCTTCGGAAGATCATCCTGGTCGTACACGATTGGGGGTCGGCAATCGGGCTCTACTACGCGGCCGGGCATGCGGACAATGTTAAGGGCGTGGTCTTCATGGAACCCATCACACCGCCCGCGTTTCCGATGGAGAGCCTCGACGGCTTCGGACCCGCAGCTGACCTGTTCCGCCGCTTTCGTGATCCGGTGGAAGGCAAGAAAGCCCTGATTGACGAAAACCTCTTCATCGAAGTACTCCTCGCAAACGCGACGATCACGCGACGGATGACGGAAGAGGAGATGGACGTTTATCGAGCGCCTTTCCTCGAGCCCGAAAGCCGCTATCCCATCTATATGTGGCCGAACGAATTGCCCGTCGGTGGAACGCCGGCGCGCAATGTCCGAGTCGTGGAACGGGTCGGCGAATGGCTTCGCACCTCGGATACACCGAAGCTTCTACAATACGCCTCGCCGGGCGTATTCATGCCGCCGCAAGCGGCCGAGTGGGCGGCGCGGAACTTCCGCAATATCGAGACGCAGTTCGTCGGCTACGGCCGCCACTTCATTCAAGAGGACAATCCTGAAGCGATCGGGCGCGGCATCGTGGACTGGTACCGCCGCCTTGACGTGAACGGGGAAGTCATGGATTAACGCACGTCAGATTGACAAAAGATGAAAGCAATCGTCTACAACGAATATGGTTCACCCGGCGTTCTCAAACTTGAAGACATCCCAAAGCCGACCCCTGGCGACGATCAAGTCTTGGTCAGGGTCCACGCGGCGACAGTAGGAACCTGGGACTGTGAATGCCGGAGTTTCACATTCCCGCTCTGGCTCTGGCTGCCCTTGCGAATCGCGATGGGCCTCCGAAAACCAAGATGGCCGGTACTCGGACAAGAGCTAGCCGGGGAAATCGAAGCCGTCGGCAAGAACGTAAAGCGATTCAAAAGAGGCGACCAGGTCTTTGCGTCGCTCGGCCTGGGTTTTGGCGCTCATGCTGAATACAAATGTCTGTCGAGCAACGGTCCGATTGCGATCAAACCCGCCAACATGAGTTATGAAGAAGCCGCCGGCATTCCAGTTGGAGGGGACAACGCACTCCACTTCCTTCGAAAGGCTGACATTCAAGGCGGAGAAAGCGTCCTCGTCAACGGAGCTGGCGGAAACATCGGCGTCATGGCAGTACAGCTCGCCAAGCATTTCGGAGCTGACGTCACTGCCGTAGACAGCACAGAGAAACTGGACATGCTACGCGCGATCGGCGCCGACCACGTCATCGACTACACGAAAGAAGATTTCACCAAGAGCGGCGAGAGCTACGATGTCATTTTCGATCTGGTCCACAATAGCGCGTATTCGCGATGCGTAAGATCGCTCAAGCCGAACGGGCGCTATCTGTTGGTCAACCCCAGTCTGTTCTCGATGGTTCGAGGGCGGTGGACGTCGATGACAAGCAGCAAGAAGGTCGTGTCCAAGTTCGCAAGCTCAAAGCCCGAGGATCTGATCGCCCTCAAAGAGCTCGCTGAGGCGGGGAAGATCCGAGCGGTTATCGATAGACGCTATCCGCTGGAACGAGCCGCAGAGGCCCATGCCTATGTTGATACCGGACGCCGGAAGGGAACCGTCGTCTTGACCGTTGAAACCTGAAGGGACGCCGCCCGCCGATCAAGGAGTCAGGATGAAGGCAATCGTCCGCGACAGATACGGCTCACCCGATGTTCTCAGGCTTGAAGAGATCGAAAAGCCGACCTGCGGGGAAAACGCGCTGTTGGTCAAGGTTCATGCGTCGTCCGTGAGCGCATCGGACTGGGAAGGCCTGAAAGGTGCACCGCTCTATGTCCGATTGATCGGCTCCGGGCTTCGAAAGCCGAGAATCAAGATCCTCGGATCCGACTTCGCGGGGCGCGTGGAAGCGGTCGGCAGAAACGTAAAGCAGTTTCAGCCAGGGGATGACGTATTCGGGGACACAATGTGGTGTGGCGCGAGCACCTTCGCCGAGTACGTCGCTGTTCCAGAGAATGCTCCATTGGCGCGCAAGCCGACCAGCATGAGCTTCGAAGAAGCGGCGACCCTACCTCAAGCGGCGGTCATCGCCCTGCAGGGCATTCGCGACAAGGGACAGGTTCAGCCAGGACAGAGGGTTCTGATTGTCGGCGCGGGGGGTGGTGGAGGTACGTTTGCGGTGCAGCTCGCCAAGCGCTTGGGGGCTGAAGTCACCGGCGTCGACAATACGGAGAAGTTGGACGTGATGCGCTCGGTTGGGGCAGACCACGTCATCGACTACACCCAGGAAGATTTCGCCCAGAACGCGCAACACTATGACCTGATTCTCGATCTCGCGGCACATCGTTCGATCTTCGACTGCAAGCGAGCACTCCGCCCCGGGGGAACCTATCTCATGGTCGGAGGTTCCATGACTCGGCTGGTCCAGGTGCTCACGCTAGGACCGTTGATCTCCATGACCGGGAGCAAGAAGATGGGCCTCCTGGCGGTGAGAACAAGCCAGGAGGCGCTGGCCGCTGTGGTGCAGGAGTTTGAAGCCGAGAAGATCGTACCCGTCATCGACAAGCGTTACGCGCTGAGTGAGGTTCCCGAAGCGATCCGCTATCTCGGAGAAGGACACGCGCGAGGAAAAGTCGTCATCACCATTTGAGGTGTCACGCTGAAAGCAATCGTCTACAGCGAGTACGGCTCACCTGCTGTCCTGAACCTGACGGACGTCGAAAAGCCCGTGCCTGGCGACGATGACGTGCTCGTGAAGGTGCACGCGGCATCCGTCAATTCATGGGACTGGGACAACCTGAGAGGGTGGCCGATCATTGCCCGCTTCGAACGATGCCCAGCCATGCGCCTCGCCGGATAAACTACCCCTTCAAGAACGTGGCACTCTGAAGTAGGTCCTTACAGCGCCGCTTGGCTC
>JBHICL010000427.1:0-3360 GCA_046759605.1 Alphaproteobacteria bacterium
GTGGACCGCTTCGTGGACGTGGTGGCGGCCCTCGAGCCCACCTTCGGCGGCATCAGCCTGGAGGACATCAAGGCCCCGGAGTGCTTCGAGATCGAGGAACGCCTGCGGGAGCGGATGAACATCCCGGTTTTCCACGACGATCAGCACGGCACGGCGATCATCGTCGCCGCCGCCATCCTCAACGGCGCCCGGCTCACCGGCAGGGAGGTCGCGTCGCTGAAGCTGGTCACCTCCGGCGCCGGCGCGGCCGCCATCGCCTGCGTGAACCTGCTGGTGAGCCTCGGCCTGCCGGCGGAGAACATCACCCTTACCGACATCGACGGCGTCGTCCACGAGGGCCGCAAGAAGGGCATGGACCCCTACAAGGCGGTCTACGCTCGGAAAACGACCGCCCGCACCCTCGCCGAGGCGATCGCCGGCGCCGATGCGTTTCTGGGGCTGTCGGTTCCCAACGTGCTCACGGCCGCGATGATTGCGACCATGGCCGACAGGCCGCTCATCCTGGCGCTGGCCAACCCGGTGCCGGAGATCATGCCGGAGGTGGCGCGCGAGGCGCGCCCTGACGCCATCATCGCCACCGGCCGCTCCGACTATCCGAACCAGGTCAACAACGTCCTCTGCTTCCCGTTCCTGTTCCGCGGCGCGCTGGATGTGGGCGCGACAACGGTCAACGAGGAGATGAAGATCGCCTGTGTGCGGGCGCTCGCGGACCTGGCGCAGCGCGAGGGCTCGGACGTGGTCGCCAGCGCCTATGGTGGCGGACCCTCGAGGTTCGGCCCGGACTACCTGATTCCGCGCCCCTTCGACCCGCGCCTCATCATCGAGCTGGCCCCGGCGGTGGCGCGGGCGGCCATGGAAAGCGGCGTCGCGACGCGTCCGATCGAGGACTTCGCGGCCTACGAGCAGCGGCTCAACGAGTTCGTCTTCCGCTCGGGGCTCTTGATGAAGCCGATCTTCGAGCGCGCCAGGACCCGGCGCCAGCGCATCGTCTACGCCGAGGGCGAGGATGAGCGCGTGCTGCGCGCGGCCCAGGTCGTCCTCGACGAGGGCCTGGCCGAGCCCGTGCTCATCGGCCGGCCGGATGTGGTTGCCCAGCGCGTCGAGCGCCTGGGGCTGCGGTTCCGGCCCGGGGAGGACTGCGAGCTCGTCGATCCGCAAGACGATCCCCGCTACCGCGACTACTGGATGCGCTATCACAGCCTCATGGAGCGCAAGGGGGTCTCTCCCGACGAGGCGCGCACGCGGGTACGCACCAACGCCGTGGTGATCGCCGCGTTGATGGTGGAGCGCGGCGAGGCCGACGCCATGATCTGCGGCGCCGAGGGGCGCTACAACGTCCACCTGGGCCACATCCGCGACATCATCGGGCTGCGCCGGGGCGCGCGCGACCTGTCGGCCGTCGCGGTGCTGATCCTGCCCAAGGGCACGTTCTTCCTGGTGGATACTTACGTCTCGCCCGATCCCACTGCCGAGGAGATCGCCGAGATGGCGATCATGGCGGCGGCGGAGGTGCGGCGCTTTGGCATCGCGCCCAAGCTTGCGTTCCTGTCCCACTCCAACTTCGGCAGCTCCAGTGACCCCCAGGCGGTGAAGATGCGGGAAGCGGTGCGCCTTCTCGGCGAACGCGCGCCGGATCTCGAGCTGGAGGGCGAGATGCACGCCGACGCCGCGATCGATGCGGACATCCGCCAGCGCATCTTCCCCGCGAGCCGTCTGGAAGGCTCGGCCAACCTGCTGGTCATGCCGACGCTGGACGCCGCCAACATCTCGTTCAACCTGCTCAAGGTGCTGGGCGACGGTCTGGCGGTGGGGCCGATCCTGGTGGGGGCGGCGCGTCCCGCCCATATCCTGACGCCCTCGGTGACCAGCCGGGGGATCGTGAACATGAGCGCGTTCGCGGCCGTGAGCGCCCAGCACCAAGCCGCCGGGGCCTGAGGTGTCCGAGGAGCGGCCGCGGGAGACCCGGATCGCCGCCACGCCGGCGGCGGCCGGGGAGCTTTTGTACCGGGTCGATCCGCTCCTCGTTAGTCGCGTGGACGATGCCCTCGAAGCGGGTCGTATGGACGACCTCGGGGCGCTCGTGGCGCCGCTGCACGCGGCCGAGCTCGCAGACCTGTTCGAGGAGCTGAGCAGCGAACGGCGCGTCCAGCTCCTCGAATTCCTAAGGGGCTCCCTGGAGGCCCAGGTGCTCACCCACCTCGACGAGACCGTGCGCGACGAGGTCCTCGAGCACCTGGACAGCGCCGAGGTCGCGACCGCGATCGGCGAGCTCGCACCGGACGACGCGGTCGAGGTCATCGAGGATCTGGAGGAGGACGAGCGGCGGGAGGTGCTGGAGAAGCTCTCGCCCTCGGACCGGGCGCTCCTCGAGCAGGCGCTCGCCTGGCCCGAGGACAGCGCCGGCCGCCTGATGCAGCGGGAGCTGGTGACCGTGCCACCGGACTGGACCGTCGGCGACACCATCGACTACATGCGGGCGCGCGCGGCGCACCTGCCGCGCGACTTCTATGACATCTTCGCGGTCGACATGGAGGGGCGCCCCGTGGGCGTCGTTCCCCTGAGCCGCCTCGCGCGCAATCGCCGTCCGGTGCGGATCCGCGACATCATGCACCCGGACTTGAAGCCGGTCCCCCTGGACATGGACCAGGAGGACGTGGCGTTCCTGTTCCACCAGTACGGGCTCATCTCCGCGCCGGTGATCGACAAGCAAGGACGGCTCGTGGGCGTCATCACCGCGGACGACATCGTCCAGGTGATCCAGGACGAGGCGGAGGAAGACCTGCTCGCCATGGGCGGGCTTCGCGAGGACGACTTCTACAGCGCCGTCGTCGACGCCACCCGTACCCGCTTTTCCTGGCTGCTCGCGAACCTGGGAACCGCGATTGTCGCCTCCATTGTCATCGGCTTCTTCGATGCCGCCATCGAGAAGGCGGTGGCGCTCGCGATCCTCATGCCCATCGTCGCGTCGATGGGCGGCAATGCCGGCACACAGACCCTGACGGTGGCGGTGCGCGCGCTTGCGACCAAAGAGCTGACCGCGGCCAACGCACTCCGCATCGTCGGCAAAGAGACGCTCATCGGCGGCATCAACGGCATCGTGTTCGCGATCCTCGTGGGGTTCGTGGCCTGGGGCTGGTTCGGCGACCTGGGCATCGGCGCCATCATCGGTCTTGCCATGATCATCAACCTGGTGGTGGCGGGCTTCGCCGGCGTGATCATCCCCCTCGTGCTCGACCGGCTGCGCGTGGACCCGGCCGTGGGCTCCACCGTGGTGCTGACCACCGTGACCGACGTGGTCGGCTTCCTCTCCTTCCTCGGTCTCGCGGCGCTGGTTCTGTTATAGGAGGCGTGCATGACCTC
>JBHICL010000428.1:0-3335 GCA_046759605.1 Alphaproteobacteria bacterium
AGCGCTTTCGCGGCCCCGGCAATCTTTTCGGCGCCGCCCTCGGTCAGCTCCTGCACTATCCGCACGAAATTAGGATGCTCCAGACCCGAGACCAGGAAGGTCCAGCGGTACGATCGCTGCTGGTGGGTGCGGATCTCCTCCCTCTCGTCGTCCGAGAACGTGCGCCCGACCGCCTCCTCCAAGGCATCGATGTCCATCTCGGTCTGCTGCGCGAGCAGGCCGTCGATGGCGCCGCCCAGCTCCAGAAGCTCGTCCACGGCCCGCTCACGGTCCTCGGCGCCGAGATTGCCGACGAACTCGTTAATGACCAGGGAGTCGGCCTTGGCGTGCTGCGATTCGTCGATCCAGTGGAACTTGAGAATGTCGCGGAACAGCTCATCGAGCTCTTCGTCGTCGCGGACGTGCTCGAGGTAGTGCAGTTGCGTGAACCACTCGATCAGGCTGGTCAGGAGCAACGCCGTCAGTCGCGATTTTCCGAGCACGACCTCCGCCACCTCTTCGCGCCCGGGTATCACCCCGCAGGACACGCCGAACCCGGCCTCGAACTGGTCCATCGCGCGCTTGAGCATGGCCTGGTGCTTGGTCTCTTCCTCGGCAAAGCGCAGCAGGTATCGCAGTCGGGTCTCGTCGCCATAGACGTCCTCGCGGGCGTGATCGAGGACCATGGGTACGATGAACTCCTCGACGAAGGCGAAGATATGGCAATAGCTGTTTCCGCGGATCTGGTTGAGCTTCCGCTTCTCGGCCTCGTTAAGGCACCCGATATCGTTCACCCCTGCGATCCGATCGGGCAGGAACCGCCTGGAGAAGTCGAAGTCCCTGCCCTGAAAGCAGTCTTCAATGGTCCAGGCGCTGCGTACCGAGCTGCTCAAACACCCGTCATAGCTATAGTTGTGCGTAAGCATGACGCTTCCTTCCCCGTAGCGTGGCTGCACAAGCCCGATAACAGCATGGTACAGGTGGATCAACGAATAAAGTGACCGCGGTCACAGGCTTGCGCTTGCCCGGCGTCGCGTCCGAATTCCAGAAGATATCGAACCCGACGTGAAAAACCACCAGCCACAACAGCGGCGTGTAATTTCCGTGTAATCGCGCGTGACAACGGGGTGAAAGTCGAGAAAAACTTGAGGTGTGATAAATGAATGTTCCGGTCTAAAAGAATATCGAGTCCCGAGTTTATAAAGACGCAATAAATATCCTGTATTATGAGAGCGCCATGGCAAGATCAATCCACATTGCGGCAGCGGCCGCCATACCGCCGTCCGGCATGTCCTCCATGCCGCATCGGCGACGGATCGCCGGCTTGTCCCTCACCCTGCTGGGGCTCGCTGTTGCGGCGGCGCTGGCCGACCACAATGGCGGCTTGCCTGGAACGGTACCCGACCTGACCGGCTCGCTCGGGGCCGTGACGGCCGACCTCCTCTACCGACACATGGGAGTGGCCTCCTGGCCGCTTTGCGTGCTGCTCGTCGGGTGGGGCTGGCGGCTCGGCGCCGGCAGGCAGGCCGTCCGATGGGGACTGGCGCTGATCGCCGCCCCGACGGTCCTGGGCCTGACCTCGCTCGCCCTGGCCGTCCTTTGGCCGCTCGCGGACTGGCCGCATGAGAGCGGGCTGGGTGGCGGCATCATGGGCGACGTGCTCTACGGAGCGCTCGTACCCAAGGTCGCTTACGCAACCGGTCTCGGTCCCCGCTGGGTCGGTCTGCTCGCGGCCCTGCTCGCGGTCGCGGCGATCCCGTTTGCGTTTGGCGGCTCGATGGGCTTCCCCCCGCTTCGCGAATTCATGCGCCGGGATGGCGTGCGCGCCGGACGCGTGAGCCTCGGCGCCCAGGGGGCCACGCCGGCTCCGTCCGGGTTCCATGGGAACTCCCGACCCATCGCGCCCGAGGTCACCCCACGGCGGCGCTGCAAGGCGGCCGGAGCGCATGCCCGGACCGCGTACCACGGGATGACGGACCCCGGATCCTTCAGCGACTACCGCCTCCCCGACCTCGCGCTCCTGTCGGCGGAGCGGGCTGGCCCGAAGGTCCGGGCGCCGGACGAGGAGGAGATGGCGTTGAACGCGCGGCTCGTGGAATCGGTGCTCGCCGATTTCGGGGTCAACGGCAAGGTGGTGGGCGTGCGGCCGGGCCCCGTGGTGACGCTCTACGAGTACGAGCCGGCGCCCGGCATCAAGTCGTCCCGCGTGATCGGCCTGGCCGACGACATCGCCCGCTCGATGAGCGCGGCTTCGGCGCGGGTTGCCGTGATCCGGGGCCGCAACGTCATCGGGATCGAGATTCCCAACAAGGTTCGCGAGGCGGTTCCGCTGGGCGAGCTCTTGGCATCCGAGGACTTCACGCAGGCGCCGGCCGGTCTCACCCTGGCGCTGGGCAAGAACATCGGCGGCGCGCCGGTTCTGGCCGACCTGGCCGCCATGCCCCACCTCCTGGTCGCGGGCACGACCGGGTCGGGCAAGTCGGTGGGGATCAATGCGATGATCCTGTCCCTGCTCTATCGACTGACGCCGCGGCAGTGCCGGTTCATCATGATCGACCCCAAGAGGCTGGAGCTGACGGCCTACGACGATATTCCCCATTTGCTGGCGCCCGTGGTGACCGACCCGGACAAGGCCGTGGCGGCTCTGAACTGGACCGTGCGCGAGATGGAGCTCCGTTATCGGGCCATGTCGGAACAGGGCGCGCGCAGCATCGCCGGCTACAACGCGCGCGTGGCGGAGCTCGGCGCGCAGGGATTGCCGCATGCGGCGCCGCTGCCGCACATCGTCGTCGTGATCGACGAGATCGCGGATCTGATGCTCACCGCCGGCAAGGAAGTAGAGACCGCCGTTCAGCGGATGGCCCAGATGGCGCGTGCGGCCGGGATCCACCTCATAATGGCGACTCAGCGGCCGTCGACGGACGTGATCACCGGGACCCTGAAATCCAACTTCCCCGCCCGCATCAGCTTCCAGATGGCGTCCAGGATCGACAGCCGCACGGTTCTGGGCGAGGGCGGCGCCGAGCATCTTCTCGGACAGGGCGATATGTTGCACATGGCGGGCGGTGGCCCGCCGGTGCGCGTGCACGGAGCCTTCGTCTCCGAAGAGGAGGTCGAGGCCGTGACCGGCTTCGTCAGGGAGCTGGGCGCCCCCAACTATGTCGATTTCGCGGCCGAGGACGGAAGCAGGCCGACGACTGTGGCGGCCTGAACCGCCCCATCGCCACGTACCACGCCCGGCGTCCGCCGCACACCGGAACGGAGCCCGCCAGGAATCCCAAAAATTCCCGGGCAACCTTGCGCCTTCGCGGTCGCACGGATTACAAGGGCTGTGGCGGCAGCGCCGCTGGCTCCTC
>JBHICL010000429.1:0-3332 GCA_046759605.1 Alphaproteobacteria bacterium
GCGAACGCCGCCGTCTATGAGTGGAACTACCAACGCCAGCTCCTCGCGATCAAGGTCTGGGAGGGCGAGGACCGCTCGCCGGAGGAGAAGGAGGCGCACATCTTCGAGGAGCGGTTCCTCCTGAAACGCCCCCTGCTCCAGGCCATCACCCGCGACCGCGCGCCGGTGCTGCTGATCGACGAGATCGACCGCGCGGACCACGAGTTCGAGGCCTACCTTCTGGAGGTCCTGTCGGACTACCAGGTCAGCATCCCCGAGATGGGCACCATCAAGGCCGTGACAATCCCCCGCGTGATTCTGACGTCGAACGCGACGCGCGAGCTGAGCGACGCTCTCAGGCGGAGGTGCCTCTATTACTACCTGGACTATCCCAGCGAGAACCGGGAGCTGCGGATCGTCGAGGCCCGGGTGCCCGGCATCGAGCTCGAGCTCGCCGGACGCATCGTGCGCTTCGTGCAGGCGTTGCGGCGCGAGGACCTGGAAAAGAAGCCGGGCATTGCCGAGACCCTGGACTGGGCTCGCGCGCTCTTGGGACTGGGATTGAAGCAATTCGCCGACGACCCCGAGGCGGTGCGCCAGACGCTGCTTTGTCTGCTCAAGACCAAGCGGGATCGGGACGCGATGGCGCCCGAAGTCGTCGATCGGCTTCTGGCCCGCGCCGGGTGAACGGAATGGACCACAGCGCGGTCACCGAACCGCCCGCGCCCGGCGCCAGCGTGCCGCTCAATCGTCTGATCGGGTTCGCGCGCTTTCTCCGCGGCAACGACTTCCGTGTCGGCGTTGAGGAAGCCCTCGACGTGCTCGCGCTCGCGCGCACGGTGGATTTCCTGGATGCGAGACAGTTGCGCTGGGGACTCAAGACCCTCCTGTGCTCGTGTGTGGTCGATTGGCGCCGCTTCGACGAGCTGTTCGACGCCTACTGGCTGGGTCATCGCATGCGCACCGCGGCGCGGGTCGGTGGGAGCGCGCCGCGTTCGCCATTGGCGCGCCGGGCCGAGCCCAGCCGACCCGAGCGAGACGATCGCCGACGCCTCGGCCCGGCGGACGGCGAGGGCGATGCCGCTCGCGCCACGCACGGCGGCGCGAGCGCGGGCGAGACGCTTGAACGCACGGACTTTCGCCACATCGACGATCCGGATGAACAGCGTCGTGTCAACGACCTGGTGGAGCGGCTCGGAGCGCGCCTCAGATGGCGCCTGACGCGCCGCCGCCGGGTGCGCAGCCGCGGCCGGGTGGTCGACATCAGAAACACGATCCACAGGAGCCTTCGCCACGGCGGCACGCCCATGACGCTCGCCTTTCGCCGCCGATGGCCGAAGCCGCGCCGCCTGGTCATCCTGCTGGACGCCAGCGGCTCGATGGCTCCCTACAACGCGTTCTTCCTGCGCTTCATCCGCGGCGTCGTCGATCATTTTGCGGATGCGGACGCGTTCGCCTTCCACACGCGGCTCGTGCATGTGAGCCACGCGCTGCGCGAGCACGACCTGGAGAAGGCGGTCGAGCGGCTCACGGTCATGTCCGCGGGCTGGGGCGGCGGCACACGGATCGGCGGGTGTCTCGAGACCTTCAACCGTCACTATGCCGGGACCGTCGTTAACCGGAGGACCGTAGTGATCGTGGTCAGCGACGGCTACGACACCGGCGCGCCGGAGCTTCTGGCCCAGGAGATGACGCGCCTCAGGCGACGCGCGGGACGCATCGTGTGGCTCAATCCAATGATGGGCTGGCACGGCTACGAGCCGACGGCGCGAGGGATGGCGGCCGCGCTCCCGCATGTGGACCTGCTCGCCCCGGCCCACAACCTGGAGAGCCTGATGGCTCTCGAACCCCACCTGTATAGAATATAGGACCGGCAGATGAGGAGCGACGACGAGATCCTGGAGCTGAGCGCACGGTATCGCAATGAAGGGCGTCCTTTCGCGATCGCCACCGTGGTGCGCAGCCGGGACACAACCTCCGCCAAGGCCGGCGCCAAGGCGATGATCACCGCCGACGGCGTCATGGTTGGATGGATCGGTGGCGGCTGCGCGCTAAATGCCACGCGTTCGGCGGCATCCCGGGCGATGAGCGACGGCCGCGCGCGTCTCATACGCGTGCGCCCCACGGAGGGGGAGGCCGGAGGCGAAGGTTTCGAGGAGGTCGAGAGTCACTGCCCGAGCCGCGGGACCCTTGACATCTTTGTCGAGCCCATGCTGCCGGCCCCCGTGCTCGTGATCATGGGGACCTCGCCCGTGGGGCAGGCGCTTGCGGTTCTGGCCAAGCGGATCGGATTCGCCGTGACGGCGGCGGTGCGGGAGGGCGAGGCGCCGCTCTACGAGGAAGCGGATGCGGTCGTCGAGGGGCTGGACGTCGCGACGCAGAACGGCGACAGCGAGCGCTATGTCGTGGTCGCGACCCAGGGTCGGGGCGATCGCGAGGCTCTCGCGGCGGCCCTCGAGGCGGGCGCGACGTATGTCGCCTTCGTCGCCAGCCGGCGAAAGGCGGCGAAGCTGAAAGAGGATCTGGCGGCGGCGGGTCATGACCGGGCTCGCGTGGACGCGATTCGCGCGCCGGCCGGCTTGGATATCGGCGCGGTGACGCCCGAAGAGATCGCCGTTTCCATCCTCGCCGAGATCGTCGCGGTGCACCGGGAAGCCACGGGACCCGGCTCCGCGGAGGCAGGCGACGCGCCTTAGCGAACGGTACGGATGATGAAGGCCGACGGCAATGGTGTGAGGGTCGCCGCGGTGTTGTTGGCCGCCGGCGAATCGCGCCGGATGGGCGGCGCCAACAAGCTGTTGCTCCCCGTCGGGGGCGAGCCTCTCGTTCGCCGCGCGGCCAGGCGCCTGATGGCCTCGCGACTGAGCAATATTGTCGTGGTGCTCGGGTACCAGCGGAGGCGGGTGTCCCGCGCGATCGACGATCTCGGGCTGACCACGGTCTGGAACGCCCACTACCGCGAGGGCCAAATGAGCTCGGTCCATGCGGGCGTCGCGGGCCTGAGCGGCGACCCAGACGGCGTCATGGTCTGTCTCGCCGATCAGCCCTGGCTGGAGACCCGCGACTACGACCGCCTGATCGAGGCGTTTGCCCGGCGCGGCGAGAAGTCCATCGTGGTGCCCACTTACCGTGGTCAACGAGGAAACCCGATCATCCTGGCGCACGAGCACCGGGCGGACATGCTTGCGAACCAGCGCAACCTGGGCTGCAAACACCTCGTGACCCGGAACCCCCATCTCGTGATGGCTTTCGACTGTGGCACCGATCGCTACGTTCGGGACATCGACACGAGAGCGGACTACGAGGCGCTCGAGGAGGCCTAGCAGCCGGTTCCACGGCAAATCGATACCCGG